>NZ_JBEYFE010000021.1:0-191586 GCF_040634235.1 Streptomyces sp. NPDC007157 | reverse complement strand
CGGCACGCCGGCGGGAAGGCCCTCCAGCGTCGCGACGAGTGCGGGGCCGTGGGACTCCCCCGCGGTCAGCCAACGCAGCCTGCTCAACGATGCTCCTCAGTGCTCGCGCCCTGGTACTGCCCTGCGTACGCGCGTCCTCGCGTACGGCGACGGCCCGACCGGGTGCGCGGCCCCGGTCCGCCGTCTCCGATCCTCCCACGTCCGGGTGGTGAACCCGGCCGCCGGTCCAGCAGACGGACGCGGACGTGGACCGGGTCAGCGCTCGGCGAGCGCCTTCTCTCCGGCCCGGCGCATGGCGTCCAGCGGCGCCGGGGCGCGGCCGGTCATCTGTTCGACCTGGAGCACGGCCTGGTGGACCAAGAGGTCCAGGCCGCTCACCACGGCTCCCCCGAACATGGACCAGCGCGCGGCCAGCGCCGTGGGCCAGGGGTGGTAGAGGACGTCGAAGAGGGTGGTGGGGCGCTCGGGTACGGCGGCGGCGAGGGCGTCGGTGGTGCCGGCCGGGGTGGTGGCGATCACCAGGGGGGCGTGCAGGGCCTGTTCGGCGTCGCCCCAGTCGGCGGTCCGAACCTCGACGTCGAGCCGCTCGCCCCAGTGCCGCATCTCGGCGGAGCGCTCCTCGCTGCGGACGTAGGCGACGACCTCGCCGGTGCAGATCCGGGCGAGCGCGGCCAGCGCCGAGGAGGCGGTGGCGCCGGCGCCGAGGATCGCGGCGGAGTCGACCTGTTCGATGCCGTGCTCACGCAACGCGGCGACCATGCCCGGGATGTCGGTGTTGTCCCCGAACCGTCGGCCGTCCTCCGTGAAGACGACCGTGTTGACCGCGTCGACCGAGGCGGCCGTCTCACTGATCTCGTCGACCAGCGGGATGACCGCCCGCTTCAGCGGCATGGTCAGCGACAGCCCCGCCCACTCCGGCCCCAGCTGCCCGAGAAAGCCGGGCAGCCGGGTCTCGTCGACCTCGAAGCGCTCGTACGACCACCCGGTGAGCCCGAGTTCGTCGTACGCGGCCCGGTGCAGCACCGGGGAGAGCGAGTGAGCGATGGGCTTACCGAGCACGGCGGCCCGACGGGCGTCAGTGGCCCGAGTTGGCATTGAACTTTTCCTTGAGCTTCTCGAATTCGGCGTTGGTCTTGGCGAATTCGGTGTTGTTGACGCCGTCGGTCGCCACGAAATACATCCAGCCGTCGTCGGTCGGATTCATCGCCGCCTTCAGCGCTTCGTCGCCGGGGTTGCCGATCGGGCCGGGCGGAAGGCCCTTCTGGGTGTAGGTGTTGTACGGGTCCCGGTTGCTGTTGATCTCCGACTCGCTGATATGGATGTTGCTCGTGCCCTTCAGGTAGTTGAAGGTCGAGTCGAATTGGAGCAACTGGTTCGTCTCGGTGTTCGTGGGCTGGAGACGGTTGTAGATCACTTCCGCCATCTTGCGGAAGTCGTCGTGTGTCTTTCCTTCGGCCTGGACGAGGCTCGCGACCGTGATGAGCTGCAGCGGATTGTCCAGGTCGTACTTCTTGGCCTGTGCCGCGAGGTCGTAGGGGGCGTATTCCTCCTTGGCCGCGGCAACCATCTGCTTCAGGATCGCGTCGGGCTTCATGCCCTTCGCCGCTGGATAGGTGCCCGGGAAGAGGAAGCCCTCCAGTGGGTCCATGATCTTGCTGTTGGTGTTCGCGTAGCTCGGCAGACCGAGGCTCTTGTATTCGGTCTTGGCGACCTTCCTGGTGGTACCCGAGGAAAGGCCGAGCTGTTTGTCGAGAGCCACGTAGACGGCCACAGCGCGCTCACCCGGCTTGACGATCACGTTGCTCTGGCTCTTCGGATCCAGCATCAACTGCACGGCGCTCGCCCCGGACATCTCCTTCTTCAGGAGATAGGCACCGGCCTGAATCGTTTTTCCGTCGGGGTTCTGCGACTGGGCGGCCACGAACGCGTCCACGCTCTTGACGACGCCGGCTTCCTCCAGCCGACGGCCGATCTCGTATCCGCCCGCGCCCTTCGGGATCTCGACGGTCACCGAACCGTTGCCGCTGCCCGCGTAGTCCGGGGCCGGGCCGAAACGATTTTGGTAGAAGTGCCAGCCGTAATAGCCGACCGTGGCCGCACCGCCGCCGAAGACCAGGCAGACCACCAGACAGGCGCACCCGTTGCGGCGCTTCTTGGCGCCCTTGCCGCCCTTCGCCTCCTTGCCGCGGCCACCACCGCGGCGCCCTTTCGGGTCGTCGTCATCCTCGTCGTCATCGTCGTCGGCGCCCGTGAAGAAGGGGTGCTGCTCCTCCTCGACTCCGGGCTCCGGCTGCGGCTCCGCCTCCGGATCGCGCCGCCGGCCGGGCGGCTCCGGCGGCGGGTAGGCGTCCTCGGTGCCGTAGAAGTCGGGCTGCTCCCCGCCGTACGCCACCGGCTGCTGGCCGTAGGGGTCGCCCGGGTCGGCGGCGTAGGGCACCTGGCCGTGGGTGCCCGTCGCATCCCAGCCACCCTGGTGGTACTGCTGCTGCGCATGGCCGACGTACTGCTGGTCGTACTGCTGGTCGTACTGCTGCTGACCCTGTCCGTCGGCGTACCGAAGCTGGCCCTGCTCGTCGTAGTACGCGTACTGCTGTTGGCCGTGGTGCTGGTCGTACCCGCCCTGGGGGTGCTGGCTCCAGTCGCCGTACTGCTGCTGCGACTGCTGCGGGTAGTGCTGCGGCTGGCCGCCGTAGGGGGACTGCTGACCCACGTGGGCCTGCTGTCCTCCCCATCCGTCGTCCCCGTACAACGGGTCCTCCGGATGCCACGGTTCGGAGCCTGGGCCCCGGCCATACTCAGTCATCGATCCCCTAGAGCCGCGAGGCGGCGAGTCACGCGGCTGGTGGGCCGGTCGACCGTTCCGCCTCTTGCTGTGCGGTGGCTGTTCGAAAACCATCGCATCGCGCGGAACGTTACCGTATCGCGATCAGATGACTACTTCGACGCCCTCGCCGGGTGGTTTACCTGACACCCGTTCGGATTCCAGCGCCTGCTGGAGGATGATCACAGCGGCGGCCTGGTCGATGACCGAGCGGCCCTTCTTGGACTTCACCCCTGAGGCTCGCAGTCCCTGACTGGCCGTCACGGTCGTCATCCGCTCGTCGACCAGCCGGACCGGCACCGGTCCGATGCCCTTGGCCAGCTCCTGGGCGAAGGCCCGGACCTTGACGGCGGCCGGGCCCTCGCCTCCCTTGAGGGAGCGCGGGAGTCCGACGACGACCTCGATCGGTTCGTACTCCTCGACCAGTTGCCGCAGCCGGCGGTGGGCGGCCGGGATGTCCCGGCCGGGGACGGTCTCGACGGGGGTGGCCAGGATCCCGTCGGGGTCGCACGAGGCGACCCCGATCCGGGCGTCCCCGACGTCGACGGCGAGCCGACGCCCTCTGCGCATCTTCTTACCGTTTCTTACTTGGCGGTCTCGGCCACGAGACGCTCGACGGCGTCGATGGCCTCGCCCACGGCGGCCGGGTTCTGGCCGCCGCCCTGGGCGACGTCCGGCTTGCCGCCGCCACCGCCGCCGAGCGTCTTGGCGGCGGTGCGGACCAGGTCACCGGCCTTGAGGCCGCGGTCGCGGGCGGCGTCGTTGGTGGCGATGACCGTGAGCGGCTTGCCGTTGCTGACCGTGAACAGGGCGACCACGGCGGCGCGCCCGCCCTGGATGCGGCCGCGCACGTCGAGGACGAGCTTGCGCAGGTCGTCCGGGGTGGTGCCGTCCGGGACCTGCCCGGTCACCACGGCGATCCCACGGACGTCCTTCGCGGAGTCGACCAGACCGCCGGCGGCCTGCAGCACCTTCTCGGCGCGGAACTTCTCGATCTCCTTCTCGGCGTCCTTCAACTTGCCGAGCATGGTGGAGACCTTCTCCGGAAGCTCCTCCGGACGGCCCTTGATCAGCTCCTGGAGCTGGGCGACGACCGTGTGCTCACGGGCCAGGAAGTTGTAGGCGTCGACGCCGACGAGGGCCTCGATACGGCGGACACCAGAGCCGATCGACGACTCGCCGAGCAGCTTCACCAGGCCCAGCTGGGCGGTGTTGTGCACGTGGGTGCCGCCGCACAGCTCCTTGGAGAAGTCGCCGATGGTCACCACGCGGACCCGCTCGCCGTACTTCTCGCCGAACTCGGCGATGGCGCCCTGCTTCTTGGCCTCGTCGATGCCCATGATGTCGGCGCGCACGTCCAGGTCGCGGGCGAGCACCTCGTTGATCTTCTGCTCGACGTCGGTCATCACGGCCGTCGGGACGGCGGACGGCGAGCCGAAGTCGAAGCGGAAGCGGCCGGGCTGGTTCTCCGAACCGGCCTGGGCGGCCGTCGGGCCGAGGGCGTCGCGCAGCGCCTGGTGGGTGAGGTGGGTGGCCGAGTGGGCACGGGCGATGGCGGTGCGGCGGCGCTGGTCGATCGCGGCGTGGGCCTTGGCGCCGACCGTCACCTCGCCGAACTGGACGACACCCTTGTGGACGTAGACGCCCGGGACCGGCTTCTGGGTGTCGCGGATCTCGACGACGGCACCGGAGTCGACCTTGATCCGGCCGGTGTCGCCGATCTGACCGCCGCCCTCGGCGTAGAACGGGGTGCGGTCCAGGACGATCTCGACCTCGTCGCCCTCGGTGGCGGCCGGCGAGGAGACGCCGTCGACCAGGATGCCGACGATCGTGGTCTCGCCCTCGGTGTCGGAGTAGCCGATGAAGTCGGTCTCGCCGGTCTTGTCGGCGATCTCGCGGTAGGCGCCGGCGCCGGCGTGCCCGGTCTTCTTGGCCTGGGCGTCGGCCTTGGCGCGGTCCCGCTGCTCCTTCATCAGGCGGCGGAAGCCGTCCTCGTCCACCGCGAGGCCCTGCTCGGCGGCCATTTCGAGGGTGAGGTCGATCGGGAAGCCCCAGGTGTCGTGGAGCAGGAAGGCCTTGTCACCGGCGAGGACCGTGCCGCCGGCATCCTTGGTCTCGGTGACGGCGGTGTCGAGGATGTTGGTGCCGGCCTTCAGCGTCTTGAGGAAGGCGTTCTCCTCGGCGACGGCGACCTTCTCGATGCGCTCGCGGTCGGTGACCAGCTCCGGGTACTGCTGCCCCATCATCCTGATCACGGTGTCGATCAGGTCGAGGACGACCGGGCCGGTGGCGCCGAGCAGCCGCATGTTGCGGATGGCGCGGCGCATGATGCGGCGCAGCACGTAGCCGCGGCCCTCGTTGCCGGGGGTGACGCCGTCGCCGATGAGCATGACCGACGTGCGCATGTGGTCGGTGACCACGCGCAGCGAGACGTCCGAGCCGTGGGCGTCGCCGTAGGCCACGCCGGTCAGCTCGGTGGCCTTCTCGATGACCGCCATCGAGGTGTCGATCTCGTACATGTTCTGCACACCCTGCAGAATCATGGCGAGGCGCTCCAGGCCGAGGCCCGTGTCGATGTTCTTGCTCGGCAGCTCGCCGAGGATCTCGAAGTTGTCCTTGCCGATGCCCTCGCCGCGCTCGTACTGCATGAAGACGAGGTTCCAGATCTCCACGTACCGCTCGTCGTTGACGGCCGGGCCGCCCTCGACGCCGAACTCGGGGCCACGGTCGTAGTTGATCTCGGAGCAGGGGCCGCAGGGTCCGGGGACGCCCATGGACCAGTAGTTGTCCTTCATGCCGAGGCGCTGGATGCGCTCCTTCGGCACGCCGACGACCTCGTGCCAGATGCGCTCGGCCTCGTCGTCGTCCTTGTAGACGGTGATCCAGAGCTTCTCCGGCTCCAGGCCGTAACCACCCTTGTCCTGGGGCGTGGTGAGCAGCTCCCAGGCGTACTTGATGGCGCCTTCCTTGAAGTAGTCGCCGAAGGAGAAGTTGCCGCACATCTGGAAGAAGGTGCCGTGCCGGGTGGTCTTGCCGACCTCTTCGATGTCGGGGGTGCGCACGCACTTCTGCACGCTGGTGGCGCGCGCCCACGGCGGCTTGACCTCACCGAGGAAGTAGGGCTTGAAGGGCACCATGCCGGCCGGGACGAGGAGCAGAGTCGGGTCGTCCGCGATGAGCGACGCCGAAGGGACGACGGTGTGACCGCGCTCCTCGTAGAAGCTCAGCCAGCGGCGGCGGATCTCTGCCGACTCCATCAGTGGTCCTCATTCCGGTCGTACGAGTACGTCGTGTTCTCGATGTACTTGGGGTTGCTGCGGTTGTTCTCGATGGCGGCGAGCCGCCGGGGCGCGGGGAGTTCGGGGTCCGCGTTGATGCCCAGCGCGTCCCCCAGCTCCGCCTCCCGCTGAGCCATGTTCTCGCGGACGTCGAGCGCGAAGCCGATCGCCCGGTCCTTGATCCGGTGGCCGGTCTCCAGCGCCTTGTTCGCGGCGGTGGCGGCGAGGCTCTCCGGGGTCAGCTGCCTGAGCTTGCGGTTGACCTTGGTGGTGGCCCAGACACCGGCGGCGACACCGGTGGTGAACCAGAACGTACGGCGGAACATCTGCCTGGCTCCTACTTTCCCCGGTTCTTCCGCCGTGCGGCGGGCACGGTGCGGCCCAGGATCACGGTACGCCCGGGCTCCCGGGCGGGCACGTCCGCCTTGCGGCCGGTCAGTGCCCGGCGCACGCCGTAGCCGAACGCCGCGACCTTGACCAGCGGGCCGCCGAAGGTGGAGGCGACGGTGGTCGACAGCGCGGAGGCGTTGGAGGTGACCTCCTGGACGTCGGAGGCGATCGCGTCGACCCGGTCGATCTGGGTCTGCGCGGAGCGTACGGCCGCGGAGGCGTCGGCGAGCAGCGGGACGGCCTGGTCGGTCACATCCGCCACGAGTTTGGTGGTCGCCCTGAGCGTCTGGGCCAGCCTCACGAGAGCCACCGCGAGGAAGGAGACCAGGATCGCCCAGAAGACGGCCACCAGGATGCCGGCCACCTCTCCACCGGACACTGCGCGCACCTGCTTCCCGCTCTTCCGCGAAAATCAATTGAGCACTGAGCCTATCGCGCGGGGCGTCGGGCTCCGTACCGGATTACCGCGCGCGAGCGGCTGAGTTCCGGGAATCGATTGTACGGACCGAATACGGTTAAGTACGCTCCGTGTCCCATGCGAGGTCCTCAGCGCCCCGGCCCGTCGGCGGACGGCAATCTTCCCCTGGAACTGACCGCGTTCGTGGGCCGCTCGGCCGAACTCGGCGAGCTGGCCCGGGCCCTGGAGTCCGGCCGGCTGGTGACGGTGACCGGGGTCGGCGGGGTCGGCAAGTCCCGGTTGGCGGCCCGGGCGGCCGCCGCGGCGGCGCCCCGGGACGGGGTGTGGCGGGTGGAGCTGGCCGCGGTGCGCGATCCGGAGTTCGTGGAGTACGCGGTCGTGGAGGCGCTGGGCCTGACCGACCACACCACCCGGCTGCCGCGCGAGGCGCTCCTGGAGCACCTGGCCGGCCGACGTTGCCTGCTGCTGCTCGACGGGTGCGAGCACCTGGTCGACGGGTGCGCGGACCTGGTGGCCGAGCTGCTGCGGCGGCTGCCCGACCTGACCGTGCTGGCGGCGGGGCGGCGGCCGCTGGGCGTGGCGGGCGAGCGGCTGTTCCCGCTGGCGCCGCTCGGCGAGGACGAGGCGGTGGAGCTGTTCGTCGAGCGCGCCGGGCGGCAGGGGCTGGACGTCCGGGACCGTGCGGAGGTACGGGAGGTGTGCCGGCGTCTTGACGGGATCCCGCTGGCGATCGAGCTGGCGGCGGGCCGGCTGCGGGTGTTGTCGCCGGGGCAGCTCCTGGAGCGGCTCGACGACCGGTTCCGGCTGCTGACCGGCGGCGGGCGCGACGGCCTGCCCCGCCATCAGACGCTGCGCACGGCGATCGGCTGGAGCCATGAACTGTGCACCCCCGCCGAGCGGTTGCTGTGGGCGCGGCTGTCGGTGTTCGCGGGGACCTTCGACCTGGAGGCCGCCGAGTACGTGTGCGGCGGGGACGGGCTGTCGTCCGAGAACGTCCTGGACGTGCTGGCGGAGCTGCTCGCGCAGTCGGTGGTGTCCCGGGAGGAGACCCCGACGGGTGTGCGCTACCGGATGCTCGACACCGTACGGGCGTACGGCGCCGACTGGCTGGCGGCGACGGGGGACGCGGGGCGGCTGCGGCGCCGGCACCGCGACTGGTTCATGGGGCTGGCGACCTGGTGCGAGCTGGACTGGTTCTCGCCGCGGCAGGGCGAGGCGGCCGCGCGCGTCGAGGCCGAGCTGCCGAACCTGCGGGCCGCCCTGGACCACTGTCTGACCGAGCCGGACGAGGCGCATCTGGGCCAGTATCTGGCGGGCTCGCTGTGGTTCTACTGGGCGGGCTGCGGGCGGCTCGCGGAGGGGCGGCGCTGGCTGGAGCTCAGTCTGGAGCTGGACTCGGAGTACCCGCGGTCCCGGCTGAAGGCGCTGTGGGTGCTCGGCTACGTGACGATCCTGCAGGGCGACGCGGTGCCCGCGCTGGCCGCGCTCCAGGAGTGCCGCGAGGAGGCCGAGCTGGTCGCCGACCCGACGGCGGTGGCGTACGCGGAGCACCGCACCGGCTGTCTGGCCCTGGTCACCGATGACATGGCCCGCGCGGAAACGCTGCTGTGCTCGGCGCTCGGCCGCTACCGGGACATCGGCGAGCTCAACAGCAACGTCCTGATGGGCCAGGTCGAGCTGGCGATGACTCGGGCGTTCCTCGGCGATCTGCCGGAGGCGGTACGGCTGTGCGAGGACGTGCGCCGGGTGTGCGAGGACCACGGCGAGCACTGGGCCCGGTCGTACGCGCTGTATGTGCTGGCGTACGCGGCCTGGCGGGACGGCGACCACGCGGGCGCCCGCGAACTGCTGACCGACTGCCTCGGCCATGCGCACGGCTTCCACGATCTGCTGGGTTCGGTGCTGTCGATCGAACTGCTGGCGCTGGTGACGGTGGCCGAGGGCGATCCCGCGGAGGCGGCGGTGCTGCAGGGCGCGGCGGGGCGGATGTGGCCGTCGGTGGGGCTGCCGCTGTTCGGCTCGGCCTACTACAACGCCCCGCACGAGCTGTGCGAGGCGACGGCCCGGCGCGCGCTGGGCGAGGAGCGGTACGCGGAGTGCGTACGGCAGGGGGCCCGGCTGGACCGGGAGGCGGCGGTGGCCCGGGCGCTGGAGTACTTCGGAGTACGGCCGCTGGACGCGCTGCCGTCGCCGCGCGGGCCGGTACGGCAGCGGGAAAACGGTGCCGGTACGCGGAAGCCCGCCGCCTCGCCCACCCGGAAGGGCGGGGAGACGGCGGGCTGACGCTGGAGTGCTGCGCCGGGGCTGGGATCAGCGGGCGTAGTACTCGACGACGAGCTGCTCGTCACAGATGATCGGAACTTCCTTGCGGTTCGGCTCGCGGTCCAGGCGGAACGCCAGGGCCTTGAGGTTCACCTGCAGGTAGCGCGGGATCTCGCCGTCGGGGGCGAAGCCACCCTCACGGGCGATCTGGAAGAGCGTCTTGTCCTTCGAGCGGTCGCGGACCTGGACGACGTCGTCCGGACGCACGCGGTAGGACGGCTTGTCGACCTTCTGACCGTTGACCTGGATGTGGCCGTGGACGACCATCTGGCGGGCCTGGTAGATCGTGCGGGCGATGCCCGAACGCAGGACCAGCGCGTCGAGACGACGCTCCAGCTCGATGATCAGGGCCTCACCGGTCTTGCCCTGCACCTTGGAGGCACGCTCGTAGGCGCGGACGAGCTGGCGCTCGGACACGTCGTACTGCGCGCGCAGACGCTGCTTCTCGAGCAGACGGACCTTGTAGTCCGAGTTCTGCTTGCGGCCGCGGCCGTGCTCACCCGGCGGGTAGGGACGGGCCTCGAAGTACTTGACGGCCTTCGGGGTCAGCGCGATGCCGAGGGCACGCGACTTCTTGACCTTGGGGCGGGACTGGTTCGCCACTTGTCTCTTTCTTCCTTCTGATATCCGGCTCGTCAGGGTTAAGGGAGGTCGCAATCCGCAGCCGGGGAAACCCTCCGGAACCCGTTGCCGGGCCTGGTGGGCAGCCGCTCCCCTGGTCTGGGCACATACGTGCAGCACGCGAGTGGCCCACCGGCCGGTCCCGCCGTGCGGCGAGTGGTGGTGGGCTGCCCGCGACACCGTTCGACGGTGCGCGACGCTCCTGGAACCTCCTTGCGGAGGCTCCGGCCGACTGTCCCGCTCTGACAGCGCGGGACTCAGCGCTGCGAGGGATTCTACAGGCTGCTCAGGACCGCCTGCGACCGAGGTGCTTCCTGGTCCACTCGACCGCGTCCGCGTAGCGGGCCTCGGAGCCGTGCCGGGTCGGCGTGTAGTACTCGCGGTCCTTGATCGGGTCCGGGGCGTACTGCTGCTCGGCGATGCCCTCGGGCAGGTCGTGCGGATAGACGTACCCCTGTGCGTGCCCCAGCTTGGCGGCGCCCTTGTAGTGACCGTCGCGCAGATGCGGGGGCACCTGTCCGGCCAGTCCCTTGCGTACGTCCTCCAGGGCGGCGCCGATCGCCGTCGTCGCGGAGTTGGACTTGGGGGCCAGGGCGAGGGCGATGGTGGCGTGGCTGAGGGTGAGGGCGGCCTCGGGGAAACCGATCATGGCGACGGCCTGGGCGGCTGCCACCGCTATGGGCAGCGCGTTGGGGTCGGCGAGCCCGATGTCCTCGCTGGCGGAGATCATCAGGCGCCGGGCGATGAAGCGGGGGTCCTCGCCGGCCTCGATCATCCGGGCCAGGTAGTGCAGGGCCGCGTCGACGTCGGAGCCCCGGATGGACTTGATGAGGGCGCTGGCGACGTCGTAGTGCTGGTCGCCGTCCCGGTCGTACTTCACCGCGGCCCGGTCGACGACCTCCTCCAGGGTCCCCAGGCCGATCTCCGACTCGCCCTTGTCGAGGGCGGCTCCGGCGGCGGCCTCCAGGGCGGTCAGGGCGCGGCGGGCGTCACCGCCGGCGATCCGCAGCAGGTGCTCCTCGGTGTCCTCGGGGAGGGTGACGGAGTCCTTCAGGCCGCGGTCGTCGGTCAGGGCCCTTCTGAGCAGCCCGCGGACGTCGTCGTCGGTGAGCGGTTCGAGGGTGAGCAGCAGGGAGCGGGAGAGCAGCGGGGAGATCACCGAGAAGTACGGGTTCTCGGTCGTCGCGGCGATCAGGGTGACCCAGCGGTTCTCGACGGCCGGGAGCAGGGAGTCCTGCTGGGCCTTGCTGAAGCGGTGGATCTCGTCGAGGAAGAGGACGGTCTCCTTGCCGTATCCCCCGGTGGCGCGGCGGGCGCCGTCGATGACCGCGCGGACCTCCTTGACGCCGGCGGTGATCGCGGAGAGCTCCACGAACCGCTTGTTGGTCGCCTTGGAGACGACGTACGCGAGGGTCGTCTTGCCGGTGCCGGGCGGGCCCCAGAGGATCACCGAGGAGGGGCCGGCCGGGCCGCCGGAACCCTCGCCGACCAGTCTGCGCAGCGGGGATCCCGGCTTCAGCAGATGCTGCTGGCCCACCACCTCGTCGAGGGTGCGCGGGCGCATCCGTACCGCCAGGGGGCTGCCGGTCGGGTCCTTCTCCTGGCGTTCTTCTGCGGCTGCGGTGAACAGGTCGGGTTCCACGCTGAAACCCTAAATCACGGCACTGACAACGCGGCGCGCTGTCAGCTGGTCCAGAAGTCCCACCAGCGGGTCAGGATCAGCATGCCGATGATGCCGATGTGCAGGACCGGCAGCACCCAGGTGAACTCGCCGAAGAACGACTTCAGCCAGTTCGGGGCCGGCAGGAAGCTCTTGCGGATGTTGAAGGAGGTCACGTACCAGAACATGATGATCGTGGCGACCCAGGCCAGCGAGCACCACAGGCACAGCGCGTTGATCCGGTACAGGGACTGGAACTGCAGCCAGGTGCAGAACCCGACGCCGAAGAGGGTGCCGAAGTTGAAGGTCAGCCAGTACCAGCGCGGGAAGCGGGCGCGGGCCAGCAGGCTCATGCCGACGCAGATGACGATGCCGTAGCAGACCAGGCCGAGCATCGGGTTCGGGAAGCCGAAGGCGGCGGCCTGCTTGGACTCCATGACGCTGCCGCAGGAGACCACCGGGTTGAGGCTGCACCCGGGGGTGAACGTCTTGCCCTCGACCTTGGCTTCCAGCAGCTTGAACTTGTCGATCGTGATGACCCAGGCGGCCAGCAGTCCGGCGGCGCCGGTGATGATCAGCAGCAGGCCGAAGGCGATGCTGCCGCCCTCGGTACGCGGTGCTGCGGAGGCGGGCTCGGGCTCGGTGGAGACGTCGTTGACTGTCGTCTTGCTCATCACGCCGATTCCGTCTGTTTGAGAGTTGGAACTTCTTCGGGCAGGGGCCATTGTGCCGCACGAGGCGCCCTCTCCACCGTTCGGTGGACATAAGGAGGCACGGAAGTGAGGGGACTCGCGCCCCCTCACTCCGCCGGGCTCAGCCCAGCCTCGACTCCAGTTCCGCCACGATCTCGTTCACACCGATCGGCGTCTGCTCGCCGGACTCCATGTCCTTCAGCTGGACGACGCCCTCGGCGAGGTCGCGCTCGCCGGCCACGATCGTGTAGCGGGCCCCGCTGCGGTTGGCGTTCTTCATCGCGCCCTTGAGGCCCTTGGCCCCGTAGGAGAAGTCCGCCGCGACGCCCGCCCGGCGGAGCTCCGTGACCTTGGCGAACAGGACCCGGCGGGCCTCCTCGCCGAGCGGGACCGCGAAGACGCTGGTGGCGGAGGGCAGGTTCAGCTCCACGCCCTCGGCCTCCAGGGCGAGGACCGTGCGGTCGACGCCGAGCGCCCAGCCCACCGACGGCAGCGCGGGACCGCCGATCATCTCGGACAGGCCGTCGTAGCGACCGCCGCCGCCCACCGCGGACTGGGATCCCAGACCGTCGTGGACGAACTCGAAGGTCGTACGGGTGTAGTAGTCCAGGCCCCGGACCAGCTTCGGGTCGTCCTCGAAGGCAACGCCCGCGGCCGTGATCAGTTCGCGGACCTCCTCGTGGTACGCCTTGCAGGCGTCGCACAGGTAGTCACGGAGCAGCGGGGCATCACCCAACTGCTTCTGGACCGACTCCCGCTTGTCGTCCAGGACTCGGAGCGGGTTGATCTCCGCTCGGCGGAGGGTGTCCTCGTCCAGGTCCAGGCCGCGCAGGAAGTCCTGAAGGGCCGCGCGATACACCGGGCGGCACTCCTTGTCGCCCAGGCTGTTCAGCAGGATGCGGAAGTTCCGCAGACCCAGCGAGCGGTACGCCTGGTCGGCCAGGATGATCAGCTCGGCGTCGAGCGCCGGGTCCTCCGCGCCGATCGCCTCGGCACCGACCTGCGAGAAGTGACGGTAACGGCCCTTCTGCGGACGCTCGTAGCGGTAGTACGAGCCGGAGTACCAGAGCTTGACGGGGAGGTTGCCGACCTTGTGCAGGTTCGCCTCGAGTGCGGCGCGCAGGACGGACGCGGTGCCCTCGGGGCGCAGGGCCAGCCTGTCGCCGCCCTTCGTCTCGAACGCGTACATCTCCTTGGTGACGATGTCGGTCGACTCGCCCACCCCGCGCGCGAACAGCTCCACGTTCTCGAAGCCGGGGGTCTCGATGTAGCCGTAGCCGGAGTCGCGCAGCGGCGCGGCGATCGCCTCACGGACCGCCAGGTACTTGGCGCTCTCCGGCGGGATCAGGTCGTAGGTGCCCTTGGGGGCCTGGAAGGTACTCACGAAGCTCTCTCGTCACATTCCTCGTCGGGGAGCGTCCGCGCTCCCGAGGCCGGCCGCCACCTGCCGCAAGTAGGCGTTGGTGGCGCGCTCCTGGCCGATGGTCGTCTGGGGGCCGTGGCCGGACAGCACCACGGTGGAGTCGTCGAGCGGCAGGCAGACACGGGCCAGCGAGGCCAGCATGTCGTCCATGGAGCCGCCCGGCATGTCCGTGCGTCCGATGGAGCCGGCGAAGAGCAGATCGCCCGAGAAGAAGACCGAGGGGATGTCGTCCGTCTCCGGCATCTGGAAGGTCACCGACCCCCTGGTATGGCCCGGTGCGTGCGCGACGGAGAGTTCGAGTCCGGCCAGCTCCAGCTTCGCGCCGTCGGTCAGTTCGAACACGTCGTCCGGCTCCCCGACCGTCAGCTCGCCCATCAGCGGCATGCCGATGGACCGGCCGAGCGCCTTCTCGGGGTCGCTCATCATGTACCGGTCCTCGGGGTGGATCCAGGCCGGCACGTCGTGCGCGCCGCACACGGGGACGACCGAGGCCACGTGATCGATGTGGCCGTGGGTGAGGACGACGGCGACGGGCTTGAGCCGATGCTTCTTCAGTGCTTCCTCGACGCCTTCGGCGGCCTGGTGGCCCGGGTCGATGATCACGCACTCCGCACCGGCGGCGGGGGCGACGAGATAACAGTTCGTCCCCCAGGCCCCGGCGGGGAACCCGGCAATGAGCACGATCGTCCTTCGTTGTGTCGATTCGGGTGGCTACAAGCTGTGGTCCAGAGCCTACCGGCGCTGCCGTTTCCTCAGCGAACCCATATACGGTACGGGGCTACACGCAGTGGTCGGCTCACACAGCGCACAGGACGCACGCGTACCGGTCGACATACGACACGCATGAGGAGAGAACCCGGTGGTCACCCAGGAGCAGCGGCGGCGTCAGCTCGCCCGGGAGAAGTTCTTGCGGCAGCAGCAGCGGCGTACCAGCGCACGCCGCAAGTCACGCATGCGCAACTCCGTGATCGCGTCCGTTCTCGGCGTGATCGTGATCGGCAGCATCGTGTTGTACACGACCAATTTCCTGAAGGGCGACGACAAGGCGAACGCCAGCTCGCAGACGACGCCCAGCGCCGCGCCCAGCGCCAGCAAGGCGCCGGACCCGTGTGCGAAGCCCGCCGCCGGCAAGGTGGCGAAGCTGAGCTGGAAGAAGGAGCCGGCGATGACGATCGACACGTCGGCGAACTACACCATGAAGCTGGCGACGACCTGCGGTGACATCGGCATCGCGCTGAAGACGGCGGCCGCCCCGCACACGGTGAACTCGTTCGACTTCCTCGCGGCGAAGGGGTACTTCGACCACACCAAGTGCCACCGGCTCACCACCAACGGCATCTACGTGCTCCAGTGCGGCGACCCGACGGCCACCGGCAGCGGCGGTCCCGGGTACACGATTCCGGACGAGAACCTGAAGGACAAAAGCCTGGCGGGCGGGGTCTACCCGGCCGGCACGATCGCGATGGCCAACACCGGTCAGAAGCACACCGGCGGCAGCCAGTTCTTCCTGGTCTACCAGGACAGCCAGCTGCCGGCGAGCTACACCCCGTTCGGCACGGTGGACGCCGCCGGACTCAAGGTCCTCAAGAAAATCGCGGCCGCCGGTGAGAGCACCGGAGGCGGTGACGGAGCCCCGAACGCGACGGTCGTCATCAACAAGGCGACGGTCACGAAATCCTGAGGTCCGACTGCGAAACTTCGGTCGCGCGGGATGCGGACAGGCAACCCGCCGGTCGCCTATGTTGGCCGTGACGAAACTGTGGACGATGCCCGGGGGCGCTGAGGCCCCTCGCGGGCATCATGTGGAGGAGGCGCTGTGAGCAGCGACCCGTGGGGCCGCGTCGACGAGACGGGGACCGTGTACGTGCGTACGGCCGACGGCGAGCAGGTCGTCGGTTCCTGGCAGGCCGGCTCCCCTGACGAGGCGCTGGCCTACTTCGAGCGCAAGTACGAGGGCCTGGTTGTCGAGATCGGCCTCCTCGAGAAGCGAGTACGGACCACCGACCTGTCCGCGAAGGACGCCCAGGCCGCCATCGACCATCTGCGCGAGCAGGTGGAGGCGCACCACGCGGTCGGTGATCTGCAGGCACTGCGGGGCCGGCTCGACGAGCTGGTGAAGACCGTGGAGTCGCGTCGCGAGGAGCGTCGGGCGCAGCGTGCCAAGCAGTCCGACGAGGCCCGCAAGGCCAAGGAGGACCTGGTCGTCGAGGCGGAGCAGCTGGCCCAGTCCGACCAGTGGCGGTCGGCCGGTGAGCGGCTGCGTGCGCTGGTGGACACCTGGAAGGGGCTGCCGCGCCTTGACCGCAAGTCGGACGACGAGCTGTGGCACCGTTTCTCGCACGCCCGGTCGGCGTTCTCCAAGCGCCGCAAGGCGCACTTCGCGCAGCTCGACGCGCAGCGCGAGGACGCCCGCAAGGCCAAGGAGAAGCTGGTCGCGGAGGCCGAGTCGCTGTCGGACTCGACGGACTGGGGTCCGACGGCCGCGCGCTACCGCGAGCTGATGACGGAGTGGAAGGCCGCGGGCCGCGCCCAGCGCGAGCACGAGGACGACCTGTGGAACCGCTTCCGCGGCGCCCAGGACGTGTTCTTCGCGGCCCGTGGGTCCGCCTTCGCCGAGCGGGACGCGGAGCAGACCGAGAACCTGAAGCTGAAGGAGGAGCTGGCCGCCGAGGCCGAGAAGCTCCTGCCGATCACGGACCTGAAGTCGGCGCGGTCCGCCTTCCGCTCGATCAACGAGCGCTGGGAGGCCATCGGTCATGTGCCGCGCGACGCGCGTCCCAAGGTCGAGGGCCGGATGCACACGGTCGACCGGGCCATCCAGGAGGCCGAGGAGACCGAGTGGCGCCGGACCAACCCGGAGGCGCGCGCGCGTGCCGCGGGTCTGACCGGCCAGCTGCAGGCCGCCGTTGACAAGCTGAGGGCGCAGATCGAGCAGGCCCGCGCCCAGGGCAACACGTCCAGGGCGGACAAGCTGGAGCGTGAGCTGGAGGGCCGCCAGGCGCTCCTGGACCAGGCTCTGAAGGGCCTGCAGGAGTTCGGCGGCTAGGCTCGCTCCGAGCGCTCCGAGCGCATACGACGAGAGGGGCCCCGTACACGGTGTACGGGGCCCCTCTCGTCGTATGCCGGGCCGCTACGACCGGGTGCGGGCCGACGTGACCCGGTAGACGTCGTAGACGCCCTCCACGCCCCGTACGGCCTTCAGGACGTGGCCCAGGTGCTTGGGGTCGCCCATCTCGAAGGTGAAGCGGGAGGTGGCCACCCGGTCGCGGGAGGTCTGGACGGCCGCGGACAGGATGTTGACGTGCTGGTCGGACAGGACGCGGGTGACGTCCGACAGGAGCCTGGACCGGTCCAGGGCCTCGACCTGGATGGCGACCAGGAAGACCGAGGACTGGGTGGGCGCCCACTCGACGTCGAGGATGCGCTCCGGTTCCCGGGACAGTGACTCCACGTTGACGCAGTCGCTGCGGTGAACCGATACACCGCTGCCGCGGGTGACGAAGCCGATGATCGGGTCGCCGGGTACGGGCGTACAGCAGCGGGCCAGCTTGACCCAGACGTCGTCGACGCCCTTCACCACCACACCGGGGTCCTGGCTGCTGCGCCGCTTGCTGCGGCGGCCGCGGGACGGCGGGACCGCCTCGTCGATCTCCTCGGTGGCCGCCTCCTCGCCGCCGAGCGCCTGCACCAGTTTCTGCACGACGTTCTGCGCGGCCACGTGGCCCTCGCCGATCGCCGCGTAGAGCGAGGAGATGTCCGGGTAGCGCATCTCGTGGGCGAGCGTGACCAGCGAGTCGCCGGTGAGGATGCGCTGGATCGGCAGGTTCTGCTTGCGCATCGCGCGGACGATGGCGTCCTTGCCCTGCTCGATCGCCTCGTCCCGGCGCTCCTTGGAGAACCAGGCGCGGATCTTGTTGCGGGCACGCGGTGACTTGACGAAACCCAGCCAGTCGCGGGAGGGGCCCGCGCCGGGTGCCTTGGAGGTGAAGACCTCGACCAGGTCGCCGTTGTCCAGGGTGGATTCGAGCGGCACCAGGCGGCCGTTGACCCGCGCGCCTATGGTGCGGTGGCCGACCTCGGTGTGCACGGCGTAGGCGAAGTCGACCGGGGTGGCCCCGGCCGGGAGCGCTATGACGTCGCCCTTGGGGGTGAAGACGAAGACCTCGTTGCGGGACAGGTCGAAGCGCAGGGACTCCAGGAACTCGCTGGGGTCCTCGGTCTCCTTCTGCCAGTCCAGCAACTGCCGCAGCCACGCCATGTCGTTGAGGTGGTCGTCCTTGCCCTTGCCGGACGACTTCGGCACGTCGGTACGGACCTTGGAGGCGCCGGCGACGGCCTCCTGCTTGTACTTCCAGTGCGCGGCGATGCCGTACTCGGCGCGGCGGTGCATGTCGAACGTGCGGATCTGGAGTTCGACGGGCTTGCCGTTGGGGCCGATGACCGTGGTGTGCAGCGACTGGTACATGTTGAACTTGGGCATCGCGATGTAGTCCTTGAACCGGCCGGGGACCGGGTTCCATCGCGCGTGCACCGTGCCGAGGGCGGCGTAGCAGTCCCTGACCGTGTCCACCAGGACGCGGATGCCGACCAGGTCGTAGATCTCCGCGAAGTCGCGGCCGCGGACGATCATCTTCTGGTAGACGCTGTAGTAGTGCTTGGGGCGGCCGGTGACGGTCGCCTTGATGCGGGCGGCACGCAGGTCGGCCTGGACCTCGTCGGTCACTATGGCCAGGTACTCGTCACGCTTCGGCGCCCGCTCGGCCACCAGCCGGACGATCTCGTCGTACATCTTGGGGTAGAGGATCGCGAACGCGAGGTCCTCCAGCTCCCACTTGATGGTGTTCATGCCCAGGCGGTGGGCGAGCGGCGCGTAGATCTCCAGGGTCTCGCGCGCCTTCTTCTCCTGCTTCTCGCGCTTGAGATAGCGCATGGTGCGCATGTTGTGCAGGCGGTCGGCGAGCTTGATGACCAGGACGCGCGGGTCCTTGGCCATGGCGACGACCATCTTGCGCACGGTCTCGGCCTGCGCGGCCTCGCCGAACTTGACCTTGTCCAGCTTGGTCACGCCGTCGACGAGCAGCGCGACGACGTCACCGAAGTCGCGGCGCAGGTCCTCCAGGCCGTACTCGGTGTCCTCGACGGTGTCGTGCAGCAGGCCGGCCATCAGGGTCGCCGGGTCCATGCCCAGCTCGGCGAGGATCGTGGTCACCGCGAGCGGGTGGGTGATGTACGGGTCGCCGCTCTTGCGCTTCTGGCCGCGGTGCCAGCGTTCGGCGACCTGGTAGGCGCGCTCGATCTGGCGCAGGGTGGCGTTCTCGATCTTGGGGTCGTTGCTGCGGACTATGCGCAGCAACGGCTCCAGGACCGGGTTGTACGGGTTGGCGCGCTGCACGCCGAGACGGGCGAGGCGGGCACGGACGCGGTTGGAGGAGCCGGTGCGCGCGGGCTGGCCGCTGTTGGGGCGGGTCGTGGGGCGCTCGGCCGGGGCCGGTTTGGGGCGCGAGGTCTCGGCCGACTTCTCGGCGGGCGCGGACTGGGCGTGCTCGACCGGCCCACGGGTGTCGTTCTTGGTCTGCGACACGTTCGGCGCGGGCTTGGCCGCGGGCGCCGAGGCAGGCTCGGGCTTGGCGGCGGTCAGTGGCTGGGCCTCGTCTGGCAAGAGGGCTCCTCGTGCGCGATCCGGGTCCCCCGGTCAGGCTCCGGAGTGCCCATGGTAGCGATCCTGGGCCATGTCATCGCCTGCAGGCCGAACCGAGAACCGTATACGCAGGTAACACGGGAGGCTGCCGAGGGATTCCACCAGGGTGTCCTGGGGGTTGCGAGGGCCCCGGGCAAACGCGAACGGCCGCCCCCGAAGGACGGCCGTTCGATCAGTTGTACGACGCTCAGACCTGGAGGAGGGCCTCCAGCGGCGCTCCGTCCAGGGCCGGCTCCAGGCGGCCGCGGCCCCCCAGGAAGCCCAGCTCCATCAGGACCGCGACGCCCGCCACCTCGGCGCCGGCGCGGTGGATCAGCCGGATCGCGGCCTCGGCGGTGCCGCCGGTGGCGAGCACGTCGTCGACGATCAGGATCCGGTCGTTCCCGCCGAGGTCCTCGGCGTGCACCTCGATCTCGGCCGAGCCGTACTCCAGGTCGTAGGCCTGGCTCAGGGTCGCCCCGGGGAGCTTGCCCGCCTTGCGGACCGGGATGAAGCCGAGGCCGGCCCGGACGGCGACCGGGGCGCCCAGGATGAAGCCCCTGGCCTCCAGGCCGACGACCTTGGTGGCACCGGTGCGCCCGGCGATCTCCGCGAGGGTGTCGGTCAGCGCGGTGAACGCGGCCGGGTCCGCCAGGAGCGGGGTGATGTCCTTGAACGTCACGCCCGGCTCCGGGTAGTCCGTGACGTCCCGGATGCGGCTGAGCAGCAGTTCCCTGATGTCCGTCATCGGCGCTTCCCCGAAGGACGCCCGCGGCCGCCCCGGTTGCGGGGGGAGGCGGGCTGGTTGCGCGGGCCGACGACGGCCGGAGAGGCGTCCTCGGGTCCCTCCGGGCCACCGACCCGGGCCTCGGCGTACTCCTCCTCGGCGGCGGCCTGGGCCCGCTTGGCGAGGACGCGCTTCTTCAGCGCCTTCATCTGCGGCTCGGCCTCCTTGAGGTCGGCGACGAGCGGCGTGGCGATGAAGATCGACGAGTAGGCACCGGCGGCCAGACCGACGAACAGCGACAGCGAGATGTCGTTGAGCGTGCCCGCGCCGAGGAAGCCACCACCGATGAACAGCAGGCCCGCGACCGGCAGCAGCGCGACCACCGTGGTGTTGATCGAACGGACCAGAGTGCCGTTGATCGAGTGGTTGGCGATGTCGCTGTAGGTGAAGCGGGTCTGCTTGGTGATGTCCTTCGTCTGCTCCTTGAGGCTGTCGAAGACGACGACCGTGTCGTAGAGCGAGTAACCGAGGATCGTCAGCAGACCGATGACCGTGCCGGGCGTCACCTCGAAGCCGACCAGGGCGTAGATACCGGTCGTGATGGTGATGTCGTGGATCAGCGCGACCAGGGCCGCGAGCGCCATCCGCCACTCGAAGGCGATCGCCAGGTAGATCACCACGAGCACCATGAAGATGCCGAGGCCTTCCCAGGCCTTGTTGGCGATCTCGTCACCCCAGCTCGGGCCGACCAGGTCGGAGTTGATGGACTCCGGGTCCACCTTCATGTCCTTGGCCAGCTCGGCCTTGGTCGCGTCCGACTTCGCGGTGTCCATGCCGGCGATCTGGATTCGCAGACCGCCCGTGCCGAGCTTCTGCACGACCGCCTCGTGGCCGGAGGCCTGCGACGCGTACGTCTCCGCCTGGGCCACCGAGACACTGGTCTTGGAGGTGGTGAAGACGGCGCCGCCCTGGAAGTCGATGCCCATGTTCAGGCCGCGCACCGCCAGGCCGACGATGGCCGTGATGGTGATCAGGATGGAGATGCCGTACCAGATCTTGCGCTTGCCGATGAAGTCGTAGCTGATCTCGCCGCGGTGGAGCCGGGCGCCGAGGTTGCCGAGTTTCGACATCGCTCACGCTTCCTTCGGGTCGGCAGGGCCGGCGACGGGACCGGCGGGACGGCGGGTGCGGCGCAGCGGCGCCTTGGCGCCCAGGCCCTTCGGGTCGAGCCCGGACCACTTGTGGCCGCTCGCGAAGAACTTACGCCGGGCGAGGAGCGTCATCAGCGGTTTGGTGAAGAAGAAGACGACGACCACGTCGAGCACGGTGGTCAGACCGAGGGTGAACGCGAAGCCCTGGACCTTGCCGACGGTCACGATGAACAGCACGGCGGCGGCCAGGAACGACACGAAGTCGGAGACCAGGATGGTGCGCCGGGCGCGCGGCCAGGCCCGCTCGACGGCGGGACGCAGCGTGCGGCCCTCGCGGATCTCGTCCCTGATGCGTTCGAAGAACACGATGAACGAGTCCGCTGTGATGCCGATCGCGACGATCGCACCGCAGACGGCCGGCAGGTTCAGCGCGAAGTGGATCGTGGGGCCGAGGAGCGCCATGATCGTGTAGGTGAGGACCGCGGACACCAGCAGCGAGGGGATCGCGACGAGCGACAGACCGCGGTAGAAGGCCACCAGGTAGATGATGACCAGGGCGAGGCCGATGGCACCGGCCAGCAGACCGGCGTGCAGCTGCTGGCCGCCGAGCGCGGCGGTGACGGTGGTGACGCTCTCCGTCCTGAAGGACAGCGGAAGCGCGCCGTACGACAGCACGTTGGAGAGGCTCTGGGCCTCCTCCTGGGTGAAGCTGCCGGAGATCTCCGCCTGGCCGCCGGTGATGGACTGGCTCACGGTCGGGCTGGAGACGACTTCGCCGTCGAGGACGATGCCGAACTCGTTCTGCGGCGGCTGGGCGTTCTTCGCGAGTTCACCGGTGACGTCCGCGAACTTCTTGGCTCCGCCGGAGGTGAAGGTCATCTGGACCTGCCAGCCGGAGGCGCCCTGCGTGTCGAAGACGGCCTGGGCCTTCTTGACGTCGGTGCCGTCGACACGGGCCGGGCCGAGCACGTACTTGTACCAGGCGCCGTTGACCTGGCCGCAGGCCACCGTGGTGTCAGTGGGCTTGGCGGCCTTGCCGGCGGTGGCGCGCTGGGCGGCCTTGGAGCAGTCCAGCGCCGTGTACTCGGCCTCCAGCTTCGAGGCTGCGGCGGAGGCGCTCGCGTCGGGCGAGGAGGAGGCGGAGGGGCTCGCCGAGGAGGAGGCGGACGCCGAGGACGACGGCGTGGAGTCGGCCTTCAGGGCGTCGGTGACCGCACGGCCCTGCGAGGTGGCCGAGGACGACGGCGAGGCGGAGGAGGACCCGGTCGCCTTCTGCGACCCCGAGGCGCTGCTCGACGGGCTCGCGGTCGTGCTCGGGGAGGCGCCGGCGCTGCCGCTGGAGGACGCGCTCGGGGAGGCGCTGGACGCGGCGCCCGCGCTGGCCTCCTGGGCCAGGACCGGGCGGAAGTACAGCTTCGCGGTGGTGCCGACCTGCTGGCGGGCCTCTGCGGAGTTCGTGCCCTTGGGGATGTTGACGATGATGTTGCTGGTGCCCTGGGTCTGAACCTCCGTTTCGGAGACGCCCAGACCGTTGACACGGCGGTTCATGATGGCGACCGCGGTGTCCATGTTGGTCTTGTTGATCGCGTTGGGCTGGCCCGGCTCGTTCTTCGCCTGGAGCGTGATGCTCGTACCACCGGCCAGGTCGATACCGAGACGCGGAGTGGTGTTTCCGGAGAGGAACATCCCTCCGGTGAGCGCCACGATGGCGATCAGGATCAAGGCCAGCGAGCGCCCTGGCTTGCTCTGGGCGCTCGCGCTCCGGCCCCTCTTAGGTGCTGCCACCTTCTCGTACTCCCTCTCGGGCCGCCGCGCGCCTGGTCGGTGCGGTCGGCCATGACATGGTGTCGGGATCCCGTCCGGGAAACAGACGCGCCCGGGGTGCGGCCGACGCGGGTGATGCGCGCCGTGCTCCCCGGGACACGGCTACTTCGCGTCGGAGTCGCCGTCGGTCTTCTTCGGCTCTTCGTCGGCCTTCGCCTCGGTGGGCTCCGCCTCCTCGGCCTTGTCCTCGACCGTGTCTTCGGCCTTCTCGTCGGCCTTCTCCTCGGCCACGTCCTTCTTTCCGAAATCGACGGCCTTGTCGCCGGAGGCGGCGGCGGTGCCGGCGGGCTCGTCGTCGGTCTCGGTGAGGGAGGAGGCGTCGTCCGGGACGATGTCGGTGTCGGACTTCAGGTCGTGCTCGATACCGTGCACGATGCGGTTGTACTCGTCGTCGGTGAGCACGGCGCCGATCGCGTTCTTCGCGAAGAGGAGGTCGATGCCCGGGCCGGCGTCGAGGAGGACCGTGTCCTCGTTGACTTCCTTGACCGTCGCGTACATGCCCCCGATGGTGCGGACGCCACTGCCGGGCTGCATCTCGTTCCGCATCTGCTTGGCCTGCTGCTGGCGCTTCCTGTTGGAACGCGTCATCAGGAACATGGCCGCGATAAGAACGATGAAGAAAAGAAGAGGCAAGGTATTCACGAGACGGAATTTCCTTCGCGCAGCCGCGGCAGTGAGCGGCCTGGATGATGGGGGTGTGGTCGGCGCCGCCCGCAAAGGCAGCATCGGCGGAGTCTAAGCGAGTCCGCGCGCATGGAACAACGCTCAGCATGGCACCTGGGTTCCTGCGCCCGCCAATGCCCCGCCGTCACGAAGAGATCACGTCTGCCCACGGGCCCCGCGGGGCGGGCGGCCGAATACCGGGGCCGGGGGTAAGGGAGAGACGGGACACATCCCGCCGCAGACACGCAGACCGGGCACGGCATGTCCGACGCCGGACACCGAGAGCGAACACATCAGGTCCTACGCCGGCCACGAGGCCCAGGGCACCGCGCATCCGGCGACGGGTGCGACGGGTGCGACGGGTGCGACGGGTGCGACGGCCGAGCACGGCACATCCGACGGCGGGCGCGACACCGAGCGCAGCACCTCCGACAGCCGAGCGCGGCACATCCGGTGGCCGGCGTGACGGCCGAGCGCGGCACATCCGGTGGCCGGCGTGACGGCGGCGCCGACGGGGCGGTCCGCGGTGGGATCCGGAGGTTCGCCCGGTGTCAGGCGCCGAACAGGTCCTGTTGGCCTGATCCCGTCCCCCGGGGGGCCGTCAGGCCCAGGTGCGCCCAGGCCGCGGGGGTGGCGACGCGGCCGCGTGGAGTGCGGGCGAGCAGGCCCTCGCGGACCAGGAAGGGCTCGGCGACCTCCTCGACCGTCTCGCGCTCCTCCCCCACCGCGACGGCCAGCGTCGACAGACCGACCGGGCCGCCGCCGAAGAGCTTGAGCAGGGCCTCCAGGACCGCGCGGTCGAGCCGGTCGAGGCCGCGCTCGTCGACCTCGTAGACGGCCAGAGCCGCGTGCGCGATCTCGCGGGTGATCAGTCCGTCCGCCTTGACCTGCGCGTAGTCGCGGACGCGGCGCAGCAGCCGGTTGGCGATCCGGGGCGTGCCGCGCGAGCGGCCGGCGATCTCGGCGGCGCCCGCCGGATCGATCTCGACGTCGAGGAGGTTCGCGGAGCGGTGCACCACCCGCTCCAGTTCGCGCGGCTCGTAGAACTCCATGTGCGCGGTGAAGCCGAAGCGGTCACGCAGCGGCGGCGGCAGCAGGCCGGCCCGGGTGGTGGCGCCGACCAGGGTGAACGGGGGGAGTTCGAGGGGGATGGCGGTGGCGCCGGGGCCCTTGCCGACGATGACGTCGACCCGGTAGTCCTCCATCGCCATGTACAGCATCTCCTCGGCGGGCCGGGACATGCGGTGGATCTCGTCGAGGAAGAGCACCTCGCCCTCCTGGAGGGAGGAGAGGATCGCGGCCAGGTCGCCGGCGTGCTGGATGGCGGGGCCCGAGGTGATGCGGATCGGGGCGCCCATCTCCGCCGCGATGATCATCGAGAGGGTGGTCTTGCCCAGGCCGGGGGCGCCGGAGAGCAGCACGTGGTCGGCGGTGGCGCCCCGCGCGCGGGCAGCCCGCAGGACCAGGTCCAGCTGCTCGCGGACCTTCTCCTGGCCGATGAACTCGCCGAGGTCCTTGGGGCGCAGGGCGGCCTCGACGGCCTGGTCCTCACGGTCGGCGACAGCACCCACCAGCCGCTCCGCGTCGGCGCCGGTGTCGGTCGTGTCGTCCCAGTTCATAAGTGATGTGCCTCAGCGGTGGTGGGGTCAGCGGGCGCGGTTGAGGGTCTGCAGGGCCGCCCTGAGCAGCTGGCCGACCTGGGGGGTGCCCCCGGCGGCCTCGGCCTGCGGGGCGACCGCGGTGACGGCCTCCTCGGCCTCCCTGGTCGCATAGCCGAGGCCGATCAGCGCGGCGTGCAGCTGGTCGCGCCAGCCCTGGCTGACCGGCGCGCCGATCGCGGGGGCGCCAAGGGGTTCACCGAGCCGGTCCTTGAGCTCCAGGAGCAGCTTCTGGGCGCCCTTCTTGCCGATGCCGGGGACGGCGGTGAGGGCCTTCTCGTCGCCGGTGGCGACGGCCCGGCGCAGTGCGTCGGGGCTGTGCACCGCCAGCATGGCCTGCGCGAGCCGGGGTCCGACCCCGCTCGCCGTCTGCAGCAGCTCGAAGGTCTGGCGCTCGTCGTCGTCGGCGAAGCCGTACAGCGTGAGCGAGTCCTCCCGTACGACGAGGGAGGTGGCGAGCTTGGTCTGCTGGCCCATCCGCAGCCCGGACAGGGTGTTGGGCGTGCACTGGACCGCGATGCCGATCCCGCCCACCTCGACGACCGCGGAGTCCGGGGCGAGGGCGGCGACCGGGCCGCTCACGAAGGCGATCATGCCGTACGGCCTTTCGTTGCGTTGGCTGCGTGCAGGGCGACGGCCTGCTGGAGTCGGTTCTGGGCGGGGGCCCGCCAGATGTGGCAGATGGCGAGCGCGAGGGCGTCGGCGGCGTCGGCCGGCTTGGGCGGTGCGTCGAGCCGCAGCAGCCGGGTGACCATGGCGCCGACCTGGGCCTTGTCGGCGCGCCCCGAGCCGGTGACGGCGGCCTTGACCTCGCTGGGGGTGTGCAGGGCGACCGGGATGCCCCGGCGGGCGGCGCACAGCATGGCGACGGCGCTGGCCTGGGCGGTGCCCATCACGGTCCGGACGTTGTGCTGGCTGAACACCCGCTCCACGGCGACGAATTCGGGCCGGTGCTCGTCCAGCCACTGCTCGATGCCCAGCTCGATGGCGACGAGGCGATGGCCGAGTTCGGCGTCCGCGGGCGTGCGGACGACTCCGACACCGACCATGGTCAGCGGGCGCCCGGCGACGCCGTCGACGACCCCGACACCGCATCGGGTCAGTCCGGGGTCCACCCCGAGTACACGCACCGCGCCCCTCCCGTCGTCCTCCCCCAGCCACCGCTGGGCGGTACCCCCAGTTCGTGCAGGCTATCCGGTGCCACCGACAACAGCGGCGGGCCGGTGGGACGTGTCCCTCCGGCCCGCCGGAATCGCTCGGCCCGCGGCGGCGTTACGCGTCGACCTTCTCCATGACCTCGTCGCTGACGTCGAAGTTGGCGAAGACGTTCTGCACGTCGTCGCTGTCCTCCAGCGCGTCGATCAGCTTGAAGATCTTCCGGGCGCCCTCCTCGTCCAGCTCGACCTGCATGGTCGGGACGAAGTTGGCCTCGGCGGAGTCGTAGTCGATGCCGGCGTCCTGAAGGGCGGTGCGGACCGCGACCATGTCGGTGGCCTCGCTGAGCACCTCGAAGGACTCGCCGAGGTCGTTGACCTCCTCGGCACCCGCGTCGAGCACCGCGCCCAGGACGTCGTCCTCGGACAGCTCGCCCTTGGGGACGATCACGACGCCCTTGCGGTTGAAGAGGTACGACACCGAGCCCGGGTCGGCCATGTTGCCGCCGTTGCGGGTCATGGCGACGCGCACGTCGGAGGCCGCGCGGTTGCGGTTGTCCGTGAGGCACTCGATGAGCACCGCGACGCCGTTCGGGCCGTAGCCCTCGTACATGATCGTCTCGTAGTCGGCGCCACCGGCTTCGAGACCGCCGCCGCGCTTGACCGCGGAGTCGATGTTCTTGTTCGGGACCGACTGCTTCTTCGCCTTCTGGATGGCGTCGTAGAGCGTCGGGTTGCCCTCGATGTCGACGCCACCCATACGCGCGGCGACCTCGATGTTCTTGATCAGCTTCGCGAAGAGCTTGCCGCGCTTGGCGTCGATCACGGCCTTCTTGTGCTTCGTCGTGGCCCATTTAGAGTGGCCGGACATCTGCCTGTCTCCTTCGCGTAACCCATCTCTGCAACGAACGCCAGAGATCCTACTAGGACTCCGTCGCCCGGTTCGCGTGCACCATGTCGACGAACAAGGAGTGCACACGGTGGTCGCCGGTCAGTTCCGGGTGGAACGACGTGGCGAGCGCGTTGCCCTGGCGGACCGCGACGATGTGGCCGTCGTGCTCGGCGAGCACCTCGGCCGCGGCGCCCACCGACTCGACCCAGGGGGCGCGGATGAACACGCCCTCTACAGGATCGCCCGCGACGCCCTTGACGTCGACCGCCGCCTCGAACGACTCGTTCTGCCGTCCGAAGGCGTTGCGGCGCACGATCATGTCGATGCCGCCGATCGTCTCCTGGCCCGAGCGCGGGTCGAGGATCTTGTCGGCGAGCATGATCATGCCCGCGCAGGTGCCGTAGACGGGCATTCCGGCCCGCACACGCGCGCGGAGGGGCTCCATCACGCCGAACAGCACGGCCAGCTTGGAGATGGTGGTGGACTCGCCGCCCGGGATGACCAGGCCGTCCACCTCGGCGAGTTCCTCGGCGCGCCGGACCGGCCTGGCCAGGGCGTCGGCCGCGGCCAGGGCGACGAGGTGCTCCCGTACGTCGCCCTGGAGCGCGAGTACGCCGACCACGGGAGTGGTCATCACCAGCCCCGGTTCGCGTAGCGCTCGGTCTCGGGGAGGGTGTCGCAGTTGATGCCGACCATGGCCTCGCCGAGGTTGCGGGACGCGTCGGCGATGATCTTCGGGTCGTCGTAGAAGGTGGTCGCCTTGACGATGGCGGCGGCGCGCTTGGCCGGGTCGCCGGACTTGAAGATGCCGGAGCCGACGAAGACGCCCTCGGCGCCGAGCTGGCGCATCAGGGCCGCGTCGGCCGGGGTGGCGACACCGCCGGCGGAGAACAGCACGACCGGCAGCTTGCCGAGCTCGGCGACCTCCTTGACCATCTCGTAGGGGGCGCGCAGCTCCTTGGCGGCGGCGTACAGCTCGTTGTTGTCGCAGCCGCGCAGCTTGGCGATCTCGCCCTTGATCTGGCGCAGGTGGCGGACGGCCTCGACGACGTTGCCGGTGCCGGCCTCGCCCTTGGAACGGATCATGGCCGCGCCCTCGGCGATCCGGCGCAGGGCCTCGCCGAGGTTGGTGGCACCGCAGACGAAGGGGGTGGTGAAGGCCCACTTGTCGGAGTGGTTGACCTCGTCGGCCGGGGTGAGGACCTCGGACTCGTCGATGTAGTCGACGCCGAGCGACTGGAGGACCTGGGCCTCGACGAAGTGGCCGATCCGGGACTTGGCCATGACCGGGATGGAGACGGCTTCGATGATGCCCTCGATCATGTCCGGGTCGGACATCCGGGCCACGCCGCCGTCCTTGCGGATGTCGGCCGGGACCCGCTCCAGCGCCATGACGGCGACGGCGCCCGCGTCCTCGGCGATCTTCGCCTGCTCCGGCGTGACGACGTCCATGATCACGCCGCCCTTGAGCTGTTCGGCCATGCCGCGCTTCACGCGGGCGGTGCCGGTCTCGGGGGCCTGGTTCTCAAAGGTGGACACGGGTGACCTCACTGGGTGAAAGAGGGTTTCTGCAAACACCGAGGAAACGCGAGTGGACCAGTCCACAGCAAGGGCCAATGGCAAGCCGGTGGATCCTTTTGGCCTGCCTGGACCGGCCCGCCGCAGCTCAGGCGGCCGGTCCGGTGCCGCGGTCCACCAGCGCGGCGGGCGGCTCGTCGTCCATTTCGAAGGCCATCGGGAAAGGGGCGTGGCCGGACAGCCGGAACCAGCGGACCTTGCGGTGCTCGCGCAGCCGGCGGGCCGCGCCGACGGCGTCGTTGTGGAACCGGCGGGCCATCGGCACCCGGCGCACGGCCTCCGCCAGCTCGCTCGTGGCGGCCTCGCCGCCGGGGGCCGCGCGGACCTCCTCGACCTGCTGCGGATGCTCGAAGACCGCGCGCAGGGCCTGGCTCAGGTCGCTCTCGGCGACCTCCCGCTGGTCCTCCTCGGCCTGCCGGGCGGCGTGCGCGGCCTCGTACAGCACGATCGACGCGGCGGGGTCCAGCACCCCGGAGGTCGCCAGCTCCTGGGCGACGGAGGCGCGCCGCAGCAGCTGGGCGTCGAGGGCGGCGCGGGCGGCGTCGATGCGCGCGTGCAGCCGGTCGAGCCGCCCCGCGGTCCAGCTCAGGTAGAGGCCGGTCACGACGAGGGCGGCGAGGATCCAGAGCGTCCAGATGAGGGTTGCGGTCACGGGCGCACACGCTAGCGGCCCATCGGCACACCCGGGGACTCGGTCCCGCACCGCCCCGAACCGCGTCCGCCCAACTCAGCCCCGCGCCCCCGCGGAACCACTCACGGACCTCAGCCCGCACCCGTCGCCCCACCCACGGACCTCGGTCCCGAAAATCCGGCCCGGCACCCCACCGGAACCACCCCGCGTACCTCAGCCCCGCACCCCACCGAAACCGCCCCGCGGATCTCAGTCCCGCGCCAGTCCGAATCGTGCCCGCAGGCCGGGGCGTTCGTCGGCCGCCACCGCGGCCGCGCCCGCGGTCACCGTCTCGTAGACGGACAGGATGTCCGCGCCCACGGTCGACCAGTCGAAGCGGCGCACGTGCACGCTGCCGCGCGCGCTCAGCGCGGCCCGGCGCTCCGGGTCCGCCAGGAGCCGTACCGCCGCCCGAGCCAGCTCGTCCGCGTCCTCGTTGGCGAAGAGTTCGCCCGCCGCCCCCTGGTCCAGGACCTGGGCGAAGGCGTCGAGGTCGGAGGCGAGGACGGGTGCCCCGGCGGAGAGCGCTTCGACCAGGATGATCCCGAAACTCTCGCCACCCGTGTTGGGCGCGATGTACAGGTCGAGGCTGCGCAGGAAGCGGGCCTTGTCCTCGTCGCTGACCATGCCGAGGAACTCGACGCGAGAGCGCAGCTCGGCGGGCAGGGACTCGACGGCGGCCTCCTCGTCGCCGCGGCCGGCCACCAGCAGGCGCGTCTGCGGGCGGGCGGCGAGGATCTCGGGCAGGGCCTTCATCAGCACCGGCAGGCCCTTGCGGGGCTCGTCGATCCGGCCGATGAAGCCGATGGTGTCGCCCTGCCACTCGGGGCGCGGCTCGGCCTTGGCGAAGAAGTCGACGTCGACGCCGTTGGGGATGACCACCGCGTCCCCGCCGAGGTGCTCGACCAGCGTGCGGCGGGCGTACTCGCTGACCGCGATCCGGGCGCTGATCTTCTCCAGGGCGGCCTGCAGGATCGAGTACGCGGCGATCATCGCGCGGGAACGCGGGTTGGAGGTGTGGAAGGTCGCGACCATCGGGCCCTGCGCCGCCCAGCAGGTCAGCAGGCCGAGGGAGGGCGAGGTCGGCTCGTGGATGTGGACCACGTCGAACGCGCCGTCGTGCAGCCAGCGCCGCACCCGCGCGGCGGACAGGAAGCCGAAGTTGAGGCGGGCCACCGAGCCGTTGTAGGGCACCGGGACCGCCCGGCCCGCCGAGACGACGTACGGCGGCAGCGGGGTGTCGTCGTCGGCCGGGGCGAGCACGGAGACGTCGTGGCCGAGGCGGATGAAGTACTCGGCGAGGTCGCGGATGTGGAACTGGACGCCACCCGGCACGTCCCAGGAGTACGGGCAGACGATGCCGATCCTCACGACGGTCCCTTCGCGGGGTCGAGGTCGGCGAGCCACAGCCGCTGGAGCATGTGCCAGTCCTCCGGATGGTCGGCGATCCCGGTGGCGAAGGCATCGGCCAGCGCCTGTGTCATGACAGACGTCTTCGACTCCCGGTCACCTGACTCGGGGACGTCGATCGGCGCGTGCACCCGGCCCTTCATGACAGGAGTGTCGTCGTACCACAGGGTCACCGGGAGCAGGTACGCGCCGGTCTGCTGGGCCAGCAGGGCCGGTCCGGCGGGCATCCGGGCCTTGTCGCCGAAGAAGTCGACCTCGACGCCGGAGGCGGACAGGTCACGGTCGGCGACCAGACAGATCAGGCCGCCGTCGCGGAGCCTGCGGGCGAGGGCGCCGAAGGCGGAGCCGCCGCTGTGCGGCAGGACCTCCATGCCGAGGCCCTCGCGATAGGCGACGAAACGGTCGTAGAGCGTCTCCGGCTTGAGGCGCTCGGCGACCGTGGTGAACGGGGTCTTCAGCTCGGTGGTGACCCAGGCGCCGGCCAGGTCCCAGTTGGCCAGGTGCGGCAGCGCGATGATCACGCCCCGGTCGGAGGCGAGGCCGTCGGTGAGGTGGTGGACGTCCTTGGGCGCGAAACCGGTCCGGATCCGGTCCTCGCTCCAGGCCGGCAGCCGGAAGGACTCCATCCAGTAGCGCAGGTACGACCGCATGCCCGCGCGCGACAGCTCGCGCAGCCGCTCCGGGCTCGCGTCGGGCAGCACGCGCGCGTAGTTGGACTCCAGGCGCTCGACGCCCTTGCCGCGCTGTCGCCAGGCGAGGTCCGCGACGGTCCGGCCGAGACGCACGGCGACCGGCTCGGGGAGGTTCTTGACGGTGCTCCAGCCGAGCCCGTACAGACCGTCGGTGAGCCGGTCGGCGGCGGTCACTGCCCGGCCTCGCTCCCGTGGGAGGCCTTTTCCCGCTCGGCCGCGGCCTCCGCCTCGGCGGACTCCCGGCGGACCGTGACCACCCGCTGGACGAGGGTGACCAGGCTGCCCACGGCGACGGCCCACAGGGCGATCGGGAGCAGGATCTGGATGCCAGGCACACCGAACTTGTGGAGACCGGCGAGACCGGCCGCCACCAGCGAGATCACCAGGCGCTCGGCGCGCTCGACCAGACCGTTGACGGCCACCGGCAGCCCGATCGACTCGCCGCGCGCCTTGGTGTACGACACCACCTGGCCGCTGGCCAGGCAGAAGATGGAGACGGCACACAGGACGTTGTTGTCGCCGTTGCCCGCGTACCAGAGGGCGAAGCCGCCGAAGATGGCGCCGTCGGCGACCCGGTCCAGGGTGGAGTCCAGGAAGGCGCCCCAGCGGCTGGTGCGGCCCAGCTGGCGGGCCATGTTCCCGTCGACCAGGTCCGAGAACACGAACAGTGTGATCACGATCGTGCCCCAGAAGAACTCGCCCCGGGGGAAGAAGACCAGCGCGCCCGCGACGACTCCGGCCGTGCCGAGGAGCGTGACCGTGTCCGGGCTCACACCCCGGCGGATGAGAAACGCGGCGAACGGTGTGAGGACACGCGTGAAAAATGCACGCGCGTACTTGTTCAGCATGGCCTTCCCGACGGTCGTTGCGCCGTGCGGCCCCTGCTGGCCACCCCGGCTGGCCCATCGTAGCCACGCGCGCGTGGGTGCGACGGGTGGGCACTCTCTGAGGGCACCGGTGGCGGCGCGCGGAGGGCCTCGCGGGCACGATCACGTCCTTCGTATGGACGCACCGTGACGGGAGTGGAAAGCTCGAATAACCGCGGGCGTCATCGGAGCCGCCACCGCACGCGGCCCGCCATGCTCGCCCGCGCCCACACAGACCTCACCGTGCACGGGAGGCAAAGCCATGGGCGACAAGGTCAAGGAACACCCCGGAGCCGCCGGCAGGGCTACAGCGGCCGACCACCCCGCGTCCGTACGGAATGTGGTGCTGGTCGGCCACTCCGGATCGGGCAAGACCACATTGGTGGAGGCTCTCGCGCTGACCGCGGGAGCGGTGAACCGGGCGGGCCGGGTGGAGGACGGCGGCACGGTCTCGGACTACGACGACATCGAGCACCGGCAGCAGCGCTCCGTACAGCTTTCACTGGTACCGGTCGACTGGAACGGAATCAAGATCAATATCCTGGACACCCCGGGATACGCCGACTTCGTCGGTGAACTGAGGGCCGGTCTGCGCGCGGCGGACGCGGCCCTTTTCGTCGTCTCGGCCTCGGACGGGGTGGACGGCTCGACCCGGATGGTGTGGGAGGAGTGCGCGGCCGTCGGGATGCCACGGGCGATCGTCATCACGCACCTGGAGGCCGCCCGCGCGGACTTCGAGGAGATGACCCGGGTGTGCGCCGAGGCGTTCGGCGCCGACGACCCCGACGCCGTGCTCCCGCTCTACCTGCCGCTGCACGGCCCGCAGGGACCGGACGGGCACGCGCCCGTGACCGGTCTGGTCGGGCTGCTCACGCAGAAGCTGTTCGACTACTCCTCCGGGGAGCGCAAGGAGTCCGAGCCCGGGCCCGACCAGCTGCCGGACATCGACGAGGCCCGCAACCGGCTGATCGAGGGGATCATCTCGGAGAGCGAGGACGAGACGCTCATGGACCGCTATCTGGGCGGCGAGCAGATCGACCTCAAGACGCTGATCGAGGACCTGGAGCGGGCCGTGGCACGCGGGGCGTTCTTCCCCGTGCTGGCCGCCGCCCCGGCCACCGACGGCGCCCGCCAGGGGCTCGGCACGGTGGAACTGCTGGAGCTGGTCACGGGCGGGTTCCCGACCCCGTTCGAGCACCCCACGCCGGGGGTCACCACCATCGACGGCGAGCCGCGTGCCATCAAACCGTGCGACACGGGCGGTCCGCTGGTCGCCGAGGTGGTGAAGACCGCCTCCGACCCCTACGTCGGCCGGGTCTCGCTGGTCCGGGTCTTCTCCGGCACCCTGCGCCCCGACGAGACGGTCCACGTCTCCGGGCACGGCCTCGCCGACCGCGGCCACGAGGACCATGACGTCGACGAGAAGATCGGCGCCCTGTCCACGCCGTTCGGCAAGCAGCAGCGCCCGGTTTCCCATGTCATCGCCGGTGACCTCGCGTGCGTGGCGAAGCTCGGCCGCGCCGAGACCGGGGACACCCTCTCCCGCCGGGACGACCCGCTGCTCATGGAGCCGTGGGAGATGCCCGACCCGCTGCTGCCGCTGGCCATCCAGGCACACAGCAAGGCGGACGAGGACAAGCTCTCGCAGGGCCTGTCCCGGCTGGTCGCCGAGGACCCGACCATGCGGCTCGAACAGAACCAGCACACCCATCAGGTCGTCCTGTGGTGCCTCGGCGAGGCGCACGCGGACGTCGCCCTGGAGCGGCTGCGCAGCCGGTACGGGGTCCAGGTCGACGTCGTACCGCACCGGGTGTCCCTGCGCGAGACGTTCGCGGGCCGGTCCGCCGGGCGCGGCCGGCACGTCAAGCAGTCCGGTGGGCACGGGCAGTTCGCGATCTGCGAGATCGAGGTGGAACCGCTGCCAGGTGGTTCCGGCGTCGAGTTCGTCGACAAGGTGGTCGGCGGCGCCGTGCCCCGGCAGTTCATCCCCTCCGTCGAGAAGGGCATCAGGGCCCAGGCGGCCAAGGGCGTCGCGGCCGGCTATCCGCTCGTGGACGTGCGGGTCACCCTCCTCGACGGCAAGGCGCACTCGGTGGACTCCTCCGACGCCGCCTTCCAGACGGCGGGCGCGCTGGCGCTGCGGGAGGCCGCCGCGGACGCCAGGATCCATCTCCTCGAGCCGGTGGCCGAGGTGTCCGTGCTGGTCGGCGACGACTACGTGGGCGCGGTGATGAGCGACCTGTCCGGGCGGCGCGGCCGGGTCCTGGGCACCGAGCAGACCAGTGGCGGGCGCACGCTGATCAAGGCCGAGGTGCCCGAGTTCGAGATCGGCCGGTACGCGGTCGACCTGCGCTCACTGTCGCACGGCACGGCGCGTTTCAGCCGTTCGTACGCCCGCCACGAGCCGATGCCTCCACAGATCGCCGAGAAAATTCGCGAACAGGTCAAGGAAGCCTCGTAGTCGGCCTCATAGTCGAGAAGGCCGACAAGTCGTCACAGTCGGCGACAAGGGTGTTCGGCGGACGGCTTCGGCCGTCCGCCGACGGTTGTCGGTGGCCGGGGATACCCTGAGTACTTGATCAACAGGTGTGCGGAGTACGGAAGTCGGGAAGGCCGCAGAAGCGGGACAGCGGCAAGTGGGGGCGGGAATGAGCTTCGAGGACTTCTTCGGGCCACAGGTGCCCAGGCCGGGCGGTGAGGCGCAGGCCCCGACCTATGCCCTGGCCTCGGCGGCCTACCGGGACACGCCGATGGAGGAGATCAAGAAGGCCGACAACGAGTGGCACCAGTCCACGGTCAACGAGGGCCGCAAGTGGGCGAAGATCTTCCGGCCCAACTTCGGTGAGGCGTACTCCCAGGCGGTCATCGACCGCATGCTGGGCGTCGGCCGCAACCCACTCATCCAGTCCTTCGGCAGCGAACCCCAGGTGGTCGTCGAGCACTGCCTGGCGGCCAACCGCATCCGTAAGGAACGCGACCAGCGCCTGACCGCCATCATGCTCCTGTGCGGCGTGCTGTTCCTGCCCGGCCTGGTGGTCTGGCTGCTGGTCTTCCAGCTCCGCGCGACCATGCTGAAGGCCGGCGGCAAGCGGGTCTCCGGGCTCGGCAGCGCTCTGCTGGCGGCCGTCGGCGTGCTCGCGGTGATCTTCCTGATCCGGATGCCGCTCACCGGCTTCTGGGGCTGGTACGCGCGCGGCTGCATCGTGCTGCCCGTGGTCGGCTGGTATCTGGCCAAGCGGCTCTGCGAGGGCACCGCGAACGACCTGCGCGCGGCCTGGGGCGGTCTGCTCTCCGGCGGCAGCGTCGGCGCGAAGGTGCCCGAGGCGGTGCCGACCAGCCCCGACCAGGCCGCGGCCGAGCAGCTGCGCCAGTCACTGGCCCGGCTCAGCGCCGAGCAGCAGTCCAACTCGGTCTTCTACGCCGGCACCAAGGGCATACTCGGCATGGGCACCCGCTGGGGTTCCTGGGTACTCGCGGAGGAACTGGTCCCCCTCGACCCGGTCAAGGGCGTCCACGAGTTCCGGGCCTGGACGGTCGTCCGGGAGATCGAGAAGGAGCTGAGCGTGCTGCACCGGCAGCACCTGAAGACCGGCGGCTTCCCCGAACCCCAGGTCAAGCACTGGATCGTCACCCATGTCGGAGCGGGCGCCAAGACGGTGTCCAGGCCCGAGGGCACCGACTACAAGGTGGGGCCCAGGGATGTCGAGGACATCTGCAACAGCAACCACTTCGACAAGGGCGACCGCCACTACCTGGGCGTGCAGTGGCCGTACCTGTGGAACGGCGACCTGATCATCACGATGATGGCGACCGTGACCGTGCTGAAGGAGACCCTCCGCATCGAGGTCACCGGCCACGCCCTGGGCCCGGTCAACGGCCTGTTCAACGCCAAGCCCGAGGCTCCCACCAAGAAGGTCGCCAAGACCGTGCGGTTCTGGGAGACCCGGACCGTCAAGCTGCCGCTGGTCACCCCCGACGAGGTGGTCCGCCTCGGCGCCCGCGCCACCATCAGCTGGTATCCGCCGCTGCTGAAGTGGCTCGGCGGTTCCATAGGCCTGCCCGAGCCGTTCGGTCTGCGGCACGCCTGGGCCGACCAGCCCTGGGACCACCGCTTCATGGCCGACGACGCGCTGCGCGCCGCCACGCCGATACTCCGGGCCGTGCACCGGGCCGCGCTCAGTGTCCTCAAGGAACACGACGTCGACATCGACAAGTTCAACTCGCGGGCGGGGAACCTCAGCGGAGCGGTCCAGGACGCGTCACCGAAGAAGGCGGACAAGTACGACGCGTGAGCCTCCGGCGGCAGAGCAGAAGAGGGGTCGCAGGCCCCGCCGGGGGGCCTGCCGCGCCCACCCCCGCTTCGGCCTGAACGGCCCCGTCCTCAAACGCCGGACGGGGCGGTCACGCCGGCGTCGGCCAGGCCTCGGCCAGCATCTTGCGGGTGTCCGCCAGTAGCTGGGGCAGTACCCGGGTGTGGCCCACCACCGGCATGAAGTTCGTGTCGCCGCCCCAGCGGGGGACGATGTGCTGGTGCAGGTGGGCCGCGATGCCCGCGCCGGCCACCGTGCCCTGGTTCATGCCGATGTTGAAGCCGTGCGCGCCCGAGGCCGTACGCAGCGCGGTCATCGCCTGCTTGGTCAGCTCGGCCAGTTCGACCGTCTCCGGGCCGGTCAGGTCCGTGTAGTCGGCGACATGGCGGTACGGGACCGTCATCAGATGGCCGCCGTTGTACGGGTAGAGGTTGAGCACCGCGTAGACGTGCTCGCCGCGCCGGACGATGAGCCCGTCCTCGTCGGATTTGGCCGGGATCGCGCAGAAGGGACAGCCGTCCTCGGCTCCCGGGCCGGTCGGCTTGTTCTCGCCCTGGATGTAGGCCATCCGGTGGGGCGTCCACAGGCGCTGGAACGCGTCCTGCGTCCCCACTCCGATCTGCTGCTCGGGCTCACTCGTCATGCTAGGCAGCATATGGCTTCGCCCGTTCGCGGCGTGTCGCCGGGGCCAGCGGAAACCGCCGGGCGGCGAAGCTGGGCGGATGGACGACGACAGCCGCCTGGACCGCTGGAAGCGGGGGACGGACCTGCCGCTCGGCATCGCGTCCCTGGTCTTCCTGGGCTCGTACGCGGTGCGCGTGCTGGCTCCCGGACTGCCCAGGACCGTACACGACCTGTTCCTGTCGCTGACCTACGGGGCGTGGGGGCTGTTCGCCGTCGACTACGCGGTGCGCTGGCGGATCAGCGGTGAGGGCCCGCGCTTCGTACGACGGCAGTGGCTGGACACGCTCGTCCTGCTGCTGCCCCTGATGCGGCCGGTGCGGATCGTGCGCACCTACGAGGCGATGCAGCGCAGGCACGGGCATCCCCGGCTCGCGCTGCAGTCCCGGGTGATGACCTACGCGACCCTGTCGATCGCCCTGCTGGGCTTCGCCGGGGCACTCGCCGTCTACCAGGCCGAGCGCGGCGCCCCTAACGCGACGATCCGCACCTTCGGCGACTCCGTGTGGTGGACCTGCTCGACCCTCTCGACCGTCGGCTACGGCGACGTCACCCCGGTGACCACGCTCGGCCGGACCATCGCGGTGGGGCTGATGGCCTGCGGGATCGCCCTGCTCGGCGCGGTCACCGGCTCGTTCTCCTCGATGCTGCTGCAGCGGTTCGCCCTGGAGGGCGAGGAGGACGCGCTGACGGGCAGGACGGAGCCGAGGCCCCCGGAGAAGTGATCTCCGAGGGCCTCGGGCGGGGGTGCGGGATCAGACCTGGGTCCGCTCCGCGACCACCTGCGCGATCTTGGCGATGGCCTCCTCGAACGGGATGCCGTTCTCCTGCGAGCCGTCGCGGTAGCGGAAGGAGACGGAGCCGGCCGTCATGTCCTCGTCGCCCGCGATGACCATGAAGGGCACCTTCTGCTTCTGGGCGTTGCGGATCTTCTTCTGCATCCGGTCCGACGACGCGTCGACCTCGACCCGCAGGCCCTTCTTCTTGGCCTCGGCCGCGAACTTCTGCAGGTACTCGACGTGTCCGTCGCCGATCGGGATGCCGACCGCCTGGACCGGCGCCAGCCACGCCGGGAAGGCGCCCGCGTAGTGCTCCAGGAGCACCGCGAAGAACCGCTCGATGGAGCCGAACAGGGCGCGGTGGATCATCACCGGGCGCTGCTTGGAGCCGTCGGCGGCGGTGTACTCCAGGTCGAACCGCTCAGGCAGGTTGAAGTCGAGCTGGACGGTCGACATCTGCCAGGTGCGGCCGATGGCGTCCTTGGTCTGCACGGAGATCTTCGGGCCGTAGAAGGCGGCGCCGCCCGGGTCGGGGACGAGCGGGAGGCCCTGCTTCTCGGCGACCGCGCGGAGCGTCTCCGTGGCCTCCTCCCAGACCTCGTCGGAGCCGACGAACTTCTCCGGGTCCTTGGTGGACAGCTCCAGGTAGAAGTCGGTGAGGCCGTAGTCGCGCAGCAGGTTCAGGACGAAGGTGAGCGTCTTGTCGAGCTCCTCCGCCATCTGCTCCTTGGTGCAGTAGATGTGCGCGTCGTCCTGGGTGAAGCCGCGGGCCCGGGTGAGGCCGTGCACGACACCCGACTTCTCGTAGCGGTACACGGTCCCGAACTCGAAGAGCCGCAGCGGCAGTTCACGGTAGGAGCGGCCGCGCGCGTCGAAGATCAGGTTGTGCATCGGGCAGTTCATGGGCTTGAGGTAGTAGTCCACGCCCTCGTCGAGCTGCATGGGCGGGTACATGCCGTCGGCGTACCAGTCCAGGTGGCCCGAGGTCTCGAAGAGCTTCCCCTTCGTCGCGTGCGGGGTGTAGACGAACTCGTAGCCCTCCTCCTCGTGCCGGCGGCGCGAGTAGTCCTCCATCACCCGGCGGACGATGCCGCCCTTGGGGTGGAAGACCGCGAGACCGGAGCCGATCTGCTCCGGGATGGAGAACAGGTCCAGCTCGTTGCCCAGCTTGCGGTGGTCACGCTTCTCGGCCTCGGCGAGGAAGTCGAGGTACTCCTTCAGCTCGTCCTTGGACGGCCAGGCGGTGCCGTAGATGCGCTGGAGCATCGGGTTCTTCTCGCTGCCGCGCCAGTAGGCGGCCGCGTTGCGCATCAGCTTGAACGCCGGGATGAGGCGGGTGGAGGGCAGGTGGGGACCGCGGCAGAGGTCCTTCCAGCACAGCTCACCGGTCTTGGCGTCCAGGTTGTCGTAGATCGTCAGCTCACCGGCGCCGACCTCGACGTCCGCGCCGTCGTCGCTGGACGCCGAGCCCTTGAGGCCGATCAGCTCCAGCTTGTACGGCTCGTTCGCCAGCTCCTCGCGGGCGGCCTCGTCGGTCACCACACGGCGGGAGAACTTCTGCCCGCGCTTCTGGATCTCCTGCATCTTCTTCTCGATGGCCTTGAGGTCATCGGGGTGGAAGGGCTTCTCGACGTCGAAGTCGTAGTAGAAGCCGTCCTTGACCGGCGGGCCGATGCCCAGCTTGGCCTCGGGGAAGAGCTCCTGCACAGCCTGCGCCATGACGTGCGCGGTGGAGTGGCGCAGGATGCCCAGACCGTCCTCGGAGGAGATCTCGACACCCTCGACGGTCTCGCCGTCCTTCAGCTCGTACGCGAGGTCCCTGAGCTCGCCGCCCACCCGCGCGGCGATGATCGAGCGCTCGCCGGCGAAGAGCTCGGCGGCCGTAGTCCCCGTCGTCACCACGCGCTCTTCCCGCTCGGAATCGCGTTGGATGATCACACGGACGTCTGACACCGGTCTCTCCTGCCTGAAGGTGGATGCGGCGCCATACCAGGAGCGCGCGCAATACCGGATCGTACCGACCCGGCCCCACCGACCGCTAAACGGTCACCCACAGTCCGCGGTCAGTCGCGCTCGTCGCCGCTGCACGCCTCCTCGAAGAAGTCGAGGTTCTCCTGCAGCGACTTCACCAGACGGTCCCGCTCGGCCTCGTCCACCTGTACCGGTACGACCCCGGAGGCGCCGGACAGCCGCCGGAACCCGCCCCGGCTCTCCAGCCGCCCGTGCACCCGCACCGGGAGCCCGACCAGATGGGCCTGCCCGGCGATCCGGTAGTCCTCCTCGTCGAGGGTGACCCGGACGTACGGCACCTCGGCGCCGGCGATGACCCGCAGCCGTACCGCGCCCTCGCCGCGCGGCTCCGAGCGGCGCATCCGGACCACGGTGCCGGTGATCCGGACCGGTACGGAGGGTTCGTCACGCAGGAAGCGGGCGCCGGCCTCGCGCAGCACGGGCAGGTCGCCCGGCGAGAACTCGACGGGCTCGACGGTGGCCGCGCAGTCGTCGGGGACTCCGGCACCCGGGGCCCACTCGATGGAGATCCGGGCGCCCTCGGTGCCGCGCACGAGCGTGACCAGGGCATCGGTCAGTTCACGGCTCACACCCGCCTCGACGGCTCCGTCGAAGGCGTCCATGCCGCCGGTGGCCCGCTGGTAGTCGATGGCCTCGCGGGCGGCGTACAGGGCCTGGTGGAGGCGGACGGCGAGGGGCCGCCCGGTGCCGACGGGCACGAAGGCGGTCAGGCCGCGGCCGCCCTCCGCCGAGCCGACGAGGACGGACTCCAGCAGGGCGGCGGCCGCACGCTTGTGCCGGGCGCCGTAGTAACCGGCACGCGCGCGTGTGGCGAGCGCGCCGGCCAGCAGGGTCCCCCGGGCCGCGGTGCGCAGTTGCTCCTCGACCGTCCAGGGCGTGGCGTCCGCGGGCCCGCTCGGCACATCCCGCCACCAGCGGATCTCGTCGCTGGGCACCACCAGCCCGACCAGGACCTCACGCGCGGCGGGCGTGCCGCTGCGCATGAGAGCCGTGAGCGCCTCCCCGAGCAGATCGTCACTGTCCGGGAAGGCGCGGCTCTCTGGTACGAGCAGGCTGGTGCCGGTGTTGCCCGGCCCGGGTGGGGTCCAGCGGCCGTAACGCCCCGGGGCTCCCCCGCGCCGCTGCCAGCCGTGCCGGCGCAGCAGGGCGCCGAGCACCGCGGGGTCGACCTCGGTGGGCTCGGGAGGACGGTTCCAGTGGGGGTCCACCGGATGCGGCCGGACTTCCCTCAGCTGCTCCTCGTGCGGACGGTGCCTCATGGTCGTCCTCCCGTCCCGACCCGCGTCATGATCTCGCAGAGCGCCCGGTCGTCGAAGATGCGCGAGGTGGGAATCCGCACGGTGGTCCGGTTCCGGCCGGTGATCGGGTGCCCTGCCAGGTTGACCCAGTAGCAGCAGTGGCGCAGATCGAGCCGGTCGTGGCTGGCGCGCAGCCAGTCGTCCTGGGAGCGCGGAACCAGCATCACCACGAGGATCTTGTGCACCGACACCGGTGTGCGGGCGAGCTTGCGCAGGTGGTCGTTGTCCAGCGTGAAGGAGAAGAAACGTCCCGGCGGGTTGGGTGCGATCTGGTACGTGCACTTGAGCTGCACCTTGATGGTCACCTCGTCGTCGACGGTGTGCCCGGGCGAGCCGTGGCTGACGTGCCAGTCGATGCCGTTGTCCGGGAACGGCTGCGACAGCGAGCAGCCGGCCGCCGCGGCGACGGCGTGCAGATAACCCACCTGCAGAGTCTCCATGCAGGCGGTGGTGGCGAGTGTGCCGCGATGGGGGCCCGTGCGTTCGGGCAGCAGCCCGCCCCGCTCGGGCTGCGCTATCGCCATGACCAACAGCCTTCCCAGCCAAAGAGTTTCCCCATGGCGGGCCGCTGAACTGCAAAGACCCGCACTCCTGTTGTGTCCTTCCGGCGTACGCCGCAAACGGCCCGGGTATCACCAAACGGGCAGAAGACGGAACGTCAGCTGCCGTGGGTGAACGAGGAGTTGTATTGGCATGACGTGCTGGTACGAAGGGCCCCTAGCGGCCTTCGACACGGAGACCACGGGCGTGGACGTGGAGACCGACCGCATCGTGTCCGCCGCGGTCGTCGTCCAGGACGCCCCGGGCACCCGACCCCGGGTGACCCGCTGGCTGGTGAACCCGGGCATGCCGGTGCCGGAAGCGGCGACGGCGGTGCACGGGCTGACGGACGAACACCTGCAGCGCAACGGCCGTTGGCCGGCGCCGGTGATGTACGAGATAGCCGAGGAACTGGCCGAGCACGCGGCGATGCACCGCCCGCTGGTGGTGATGAACGCGCCGTTCGATCTGACGCTCCTGGACCGCGAGTTGCGGCGGCACCGGGCGTCCGCACTGGACCGCTGGTTCGAGGCGAGCCCCCTGCTCGTCCTCGATCCGCGGGTCCTGGACAAACATCTGGACCGCTACCGCAAGGGTCGTCGCACCCTGACCGACCTCTGCGCGCACTACGAGGTCACGCTGGAGGGCGCGCACGACGCGGCCGCCGACGCACTGGCCTCGCTGGATCTGATACGAGCGCTGGGCCGCCGGTTCGCGGCCCGGCTGGAGCGCCTGAGCCCCGCCGAGCTGCACACGCTGCAGACGACGTGGCACGCGGCGCAGGCACGCGGGCTCCAGGCGTGGTTCGCGCGCAGCGGCACACCGGAGACGGTGAACACGTACTGGCCGCTACGGCCGGAACTGCCGACGGCAGCGTGACGGGCGGGGCGCCGGCCCACCCGGCGCCCCGCCACATCACGGCCTCACGGCTTCACTTCACCGCTTCACGGCCTCACTTCACGGCCTTGCTTCGCGGCTTCATACCGCGGCGAGGCCGAGTTGCCGCAGCATGCCGAGTTCGTCGCTGCTGCCCCAGCGTTCGACGAGCTTGCCGTCACTGTCGAAGCGGCTGATCTGCATGCCTCGGTAGCTGACCTTCTTGCCGGTCGCCGGTCGCCCCATGAGCGGCCCCAGATGCGTCCCGGAGATGACGTAGGCGAAGGCCAACTCGTCGTCGGTGGCCAGCAGATGCTCCACCTGGACGTTCAAGTCGGGGAACGCCTCCCGCAACTCGCCGAACATGCCCTTGTACCCCTCGGGCCCCGGCCCCTGTCCCGGGGCGGGATCATGGTCGACCGACTGGGAGGCGACGATCTCGTCGAGGGCGTCGAGGTTGCCGGAGACGACGGCCTCTCCGAAGGCGGTCTGCGCGGCGATGTTCGCTTGCTGAGCCATGGGCCCTCCCGGGCGTGTCTCGGGCGCCGGCCTGTTCGTCGGCTGAGAGGTCCGCACCCATGCCGTCCCCCGACCGTACCTCCGCCGCTCGCCGGCGGCATGTCCACCCGGCAGGCCTCCGGCGACGCCGGTCCGGCTCACGGCAGCCCGGGGCCGAGACGGCCGCGCAGCAGCGCCTGAGCGGTCCTCTCGGCGTCGGCGAACCTGGTGTGTCCGGCGTCGGTCAGGGTGACCTCGACGGTCCTGCGGTCTCCGGCACGTCGATCGCGTTCGATGAGTCCGGCCGCCTGCAGGCCCTTGAGGAGAGAGGTCATCCGGCTGCCCGATTCCCGGAGGAACGCCGTCAGCCGGGCCACGGGCACGGGCTCGCCCCCGGCCTCCGCGACGGCGCCGAGAACGAGGTAGCCGTGGAGCGACAGCCCGTGCCGCGCCCGCAGCTCGCCGTGCAGGTGCCCCAGGGTCAGCAGGATCGACGGAGGCCGCCGCCCGGTGGTGTCCGACGGATCACTGTCGCTCATGTCGCTCCCGAAGACGGTTCCACCGGCCGCGAACCCGCGGCCGCTCCTGCCGGCTCCGGGCGTGTGGCGGCACCCCCTCCGACGCCGTCCCGTACGGCGAGTCGACGCCCGCGGGCTGGGAGCGGCCTCCGGTGGACGCACGCGGCACGGCGTCGGGGCGGTGTCACCGGCGGACGGCGTGTCGCACGGAGTGCCAGGCCACCACCGCCCAGGCGACGACGAGCAGCGCGTACAGGACGACGGCGCTCCACACGAAGGGCTCAGAGCCGGTCCGGACGGCGAGGGCGCTGGTACCGGTGACGCAGGCGCCGAGCGGGAAGATGAAGGACCACCAGGTGGGCGCGAAAGGCAGCCCCCGCCGGACCTCCCGCACCGTCAGCGCCGTGGCGAGCACCAGCCACAGCGTGGCGAAGCCCCATATCCCGATCCCGCCCAGGAGCGCCGCGACCGCGCTCCCGCGCGCGTACGGGGCGGGCAGCGCACTCGGCGCCGCCGTGGCCAGCGCACCCAGCGCCGTCACCGCCTGGTCCAGCGCCCCCACGCCGATCCACACCGTGGGCACCGTCGCACCGCTGGGCGGGTCGTGATGCACCAGACGGCTGTACACCATGGCCAGCACCAGCAGGACCGCCACCAGCCCGAGCCCGAGCATCGCGTAGCAGCCCAGCAGCAGGGCCAGCCGCGGCTGCCCGGCCGGCGCCCGCGGGACGAGCAGCGCGCCCGTGGCGGCGGAGACCATCGGCGGCACCACCGGAAGCAGCCAGCCGCCGAACGCCGCGTCCGGCGTGAAACGGTGCCGGGTGACCATCAGGTACGGCACCGTACAGGCGGTGGCGAGACCGAGCACCGTACCGACGGACCACAGCACCCAGTCCACGTCCAGCGCCGCCCGCTCCCCGATCAGCCGCCGGCCGAGCAGCAGCGTCCCGGCCCCGACGGTGAGCAGCGCCATCGGTGGCGCCCCGAAGAACTGCGCCAGCACCGGATCACCGGCGTGCACGCGCAGCATCCGCTGCCCGAGATACCCGGCGCCCAGCACGATCAGCAGCAGCGCGGCCGCCGCCCAGACCACCGTGGCGGCCCAACCGAGCCCGGGAAAGGTCCGCGGCAGGCCGGCGGCCGCGGCGGCCACGATCCCGGTGCCCATGACGGCTGCGAACCAACTGGGACCGAGCCGCCCTCGCCCCGTGCCGCTCGCTCCCACCGGGCGGGCACGGGTCCGTCCGGAAGCTCTCGGAACCGGGCCGCCCTGGGACGGGATGGCTGGGCTGGGACTGGAGTGGGGTGCCACGGCGTGGAGCGCCTTCTCTTCTCGTGTCGGATGCGTCAGCGCCCAGGACCGGCGACGGTGACCGGCCGACCGGCCGGCCCACGCCCGACAGCTCACGGGTCGCGGCCGAGACCGTCGGCCCGTTGGCGATTTCCGACGGTAGGGCGCGGCACGGATCCCGGCACACGGCAGCACGTGCCACGACGCCCTCACTCCAGGACATCGGGGCACCGGCCGCCGGGTGAATTGGGTGGTCAAACCCACCGGGCCTACTGTGGAGCGAGTCCGTCCGGCCAGGAGGCGCACGATGAAGGACAGAGCGTCAGGCGGGAAACCCCTGCTGGTGACCGTGCTGCTCTTCCCAGGCGTTCGCCTGCTCGACGTCACCGGCCCGATCGAGGTGTTCTCGTCGGCCAACGACTTCGGCGGCCGCTACCGCGTACGCACGGTGTCCCCGGACGGCGCCGACGTGGTCACCGCGTCCGGCACCGGCCTGGGCGTCGATCTGCCCGCCGCGCAGGCGCAGGACGTCAGCGACGTGCTCGTCGTCCCCGGCGGCCCCGAGTGGCCCTCCCTCGTCAAGGACGACGCCCTGCTGGACACCGTGCGGGCGCTCGACGCGCGTAGCCGCCGTACGGCGTCCATCTGCACCGGTGCCTTCCTGCTCGCCGCGGCCGGACTGCTCGACGACCGCACCGCGACCACGCACTGGCGCTTCGCCGACCAGCTCGCCCTGCGGTACCCGCGGGTGACCGTGGCGGCCGACCCCCTGTTCGTGCGCGACGGCCACATCATGACGTCGGCGGGTGTCAGCTCGGGCATCGATCTGTCGCTCGCCCTGGTCGAGGAGCACTTCGGCGCCGACGTCGCCCGCGCCGTGGCCAAGGACATGGTCGTGTTCATGCAGCGACCGGGAGGCCAGTCGCAGTTCAGTGTCCGCACCCGGACCCCGCACGTGCGGCAGGAGATGCTGCGCCGGGTCCTGGACGCGGTCGCCGAGGACCCGTCCGCCGATCACGCCCTCGCGGCCATGGCGCGCCGGGCGGGCGTGAGTCCCCGTCACATGACGCGCCTGTTCCACGACGAGATGACCACGACCCCGGCCCGCTATGTCGAGCGGATCCGCATGGAAGCCGCCCAGGCGATGCTGGAAGGCGGCGACGACCCCATGGCCACGGTGGCCCGGCGCACCGGCTTCGGCTCACCGGAGTCGCTGCGCCGGGCCTTCACCCGCAACCTCGGGATCACGCCGGGGACCTACCGGGCACGCTTCCGCACCACGGACGCCACGGACGACGCCACGGACACCGCAGGCACCGCGGGCGACGGTGGGCCGCCCGGCTGACCGCCCCGCGAGGCCGACCGTCAGGCGCTGGTGATGGTCCGTCCCGGCATCGGCTCGGCGAGCGCGGCCCGCCGGGCCGGTGAGCCGAACGGGCCGGCGAAGTACTGCGTCTCGTGCACCACGTGCTGGTCGGCGAATTCCATGATGCTCACCGAGTACGAGGGCACACCGTCGTAGGTGATGACGCACTCGCTCACCCATACCCGCGCGTGGCCGGTGATGCGCTGGATGGTGAAGTGCCGGTCGGCGGGGTGCCCGCCGCGTTGCGCGGCGATCGTCTCGCGCCCCCGGAAGCGCTCACCCGACTGCGGGTAGTCCAGGATCGCGTCCGTGGCGTAGACGGCGTGCTCGGCTTCGATGTCCCCGCGTTCCGAGGCCCGCCAATGCTCCTCGATCGCGGTCCTGATCCGGGAATCAGCGTCCATGGCACCACCTTTCCGCAGCGGTGACAGCCTAGGCACCCCCGACCGCGGCCGGCCGAAGGGCAGGCGGGCGCGGGCCCGCGGGTCCACCATTCGGCCGGACCACACGCAAAAAGGCCGGTCCGCACAGGCGGACCGGCCTTCCCGGTGGTGGGCGATACTGGGTTCGAACCAGTGACCTCTTCGGTGTGAACGAAGCGCTCTCCCACTGAGCTAATCGCCCGGGAACGCAGTGAACGATACAGGGACCGGCGGGCTTCGTTCAAACCGCTTGCAGGTGCCTGCGCAGTCCCCGCCGTCCCGACCACATCATCAGCCGGTGGTTGGCGCGGAAGAACGGCCGCCCGGGGACGGCCAGTCGGCGCAGCAGCGGCTTGCTGACGTCGACGACCTGGTCGTAGCGGGCCAGGGTGCCGGTGCCGTCGGCGGTGACCGTCCAGCGGGCCCAGCCCTCGATGTCGCCGCTCATCGCGATCTCCAGCACGCCGGCGGCCGGGTCGCGCCGGGTCTCGCGCGCGGTGAACGTCATGTCGTAGGGCAGGACCGAGCGGATGGTGATGACGCCGGTGGTGTCGTTCAGCCGGGTGACCGTACGGACCTGCGGCCACCAGCGCGGGTAGTCCTCGACCCGTTCGAGGGCCTGGAAGACGGCCGCGCCCCCGAAGGGCAGCGGCCACAGACTGCGGAAGCGGTAGTGGGTCCAGTCCATGGGCGGAGTCTGCCCAGGGAGGCGATCTGAGTACGCATACTCATGCCGCACGGAGTGACCTGGACCACACTCATGGGTGCGAGCGCCGCCGCCCGTGCGACGGCGCTCCCCCCCTCACCTGCTACGACGGCATCTTGTCGCCCAGCAGGGCCAGGTTCTCGATGGCCGCGAGCCCGTACAGCGCGGTGTCGTTGGAGGACACCCAGCTCGCCTCGCTCCCCGCGACGAGCGTGACCGGCCCGGAGAGCGGCTCGGTCTTCCACGGCGAGGACTCCGTATAGCCGTCGGAGCTGTAGAACTTCGTCCACGCACGCCTGGCGAGCGTCTCGTCACCGGTCTGTACGGCGGCGTAGGCGTCGAGCCTCGAGTGGCCCTGGAAGAGCAGCAGGGTCCCGAAGTTGGAGCCGTAGCGTGCCGCCTGTTCGGCCTTGGTGGCGTTGAAGTAACGGCAGTAGTCGAAGTACACCTCGTTGAACTTCGGCATGTCGACCAGGTGGATGAGTTCGGCGCAGAGTTCGTTGAGGCCGAAGACCGCCGAGAGGTGGGAGACGGAGACGACCGGGGCGGCGGCGGTGGCGAACTTCCCGGTGTCCAGGTCGTAGAGGCCGCTGCCCTGCACGAAGCCGTTGGGCTGGGCGGCGATGCCCTCCATGGTCGACAGCACCCGCGCCTTGGCCTTCTCCCACTTGGGGCCCTTGCGTTCCCACTCGGTGAGCCAGGCCGACACCAGACCGCTCCAGTCGGTGCCGAAGCCGACGGAGAGGGCGTGCCGGTCGGGGGTGTAGGGGTCGGTGCGGATCTTGCGGAGCGGGTCGAGGACGAGGAAGGTCTCGTCGGAGTCGACGTTGGCGGCCATGAGGTCGCCGACGCGTTCGTCGGCGGTGAGGAAGTAGTAGAAGCGCCGGTAGGTGGTGTTGGAGATGCGCTGCTGCTTGGCGCTGTCCGCGAAGTGCTGGACGCCGTGCCGGGTACCGAGGCCGGCCCACTGGCCGAGGTGGTAGACGTCGACCTCGCCGGTGTGCCGGGTGAGCGCCTCCGCGAACCGGAAGATGTCCGGGCGGCCGCTCCTGAGGTACGCGTACCAGAGCCAGAGGTCGGGCGAGAGCTCGGAGTTGTCCCAGGCGTAGCCGCCGATGTCGTACCGCCACTGGTGGCGCACGGTGTCGTAAGTGTGCATGAAGTCGCCGTAGTCCCAGAAGCCGTACCAACGGCGTTGCTCCACCTGGTCCTTGTAGTAGGTGAAGAGGAAGTCGAGATGGTCCTCGATCTTGGCCTTGGCGGCGGTGGAGCGGTCGGGCTCGGAGTAGAGGCCGGGGCCGAACACCTTTGCCTTGATGAGCTGTCGGGGCGGGGCGGTGAGCTGGGGCAGCGTCCGTACGGCCTCGACCTGCCGGGCGAGGGTCTCCGGCGCGGGCGTCGACTCGTTGGCCCAGAAGAGGAGTTCGGAGGTGCGGGCGATGCCGTAGGGGGTGCCGAAAGCGGGCTCGTAGTCCTCGTAGGTGATCTCAAGGCCCTCGAGCTGTTCGGCGTAGGTGTCCTGGCCCATGCCGTCGTGGTAGAAGCGCAGGTCCATCGGCTGGGCTTCGGGCGACCAGAGCCAGAGGGTGACCTCGGCCTCGTCGGTGTGGGCGTCGCGGATGTCGAGCTGGGCGGGGAACTTCTCCCAGAAGTCCCGCAGCCCGAAGGAGAATCCGCCGCTCGCGCCACCGACGTACCCGAAGCCGGAGGCCCGCTTGCCGCCGCCGGCCGCGATCCAGCCGTGCCCCTTCTTCGTGCGCTTGCGCAGGGTGAAGCCGTCGGCGGAGAGCTGGGCGAGGGTGTAGTCGCCCCAGTGCGGGATGTACTGGAGGCGGGTGGTGACCCGCTGGTCCCAGGTGGACGGGTCGGGCAGCCGCTGCCCCGCGTACTGGGCCGCCTGTACGGCCGCGCCCGGGTCGCGGCGCAGCCCGGTGACGCCCTGGACGGCCTCTCGCAGCAGGCCCGTTCCCTCACCGCCGACGCGGATGTGCCGGTCGTACGCCTCGTCGCGCATCGGCACGCTGAAGCGGACGCCGAGCCCGCGGATGAAGTCACCGCTCGCCCTGCCCGGCTCCTGGGTGCCGTCGTACGTGATCGTGTGGACCATCCGGAAGGAGTCGGCGCCCGCGTAGAAGTAGAGACGGATCGAGAACGGCAGCCAACTCCGGTTTCCCTTGCGGTGTTTGCCCTCGATGCGGACGACCGCGCGGACCGGCCCCTCCTGTTCGACGGTCACCGCGTCGATGGCGCCGTCGAAGCGCTCGGTCTTGACCGTGCCCTGGTCCTCGTCCTCGATCTCGGGCTGGCGGACGAGGACGAGACGCCCGTTCCTGGCGATCTCCGTCGAGCCTCGGGTGACCGACTTGACGAGCGTCGAGCCGTTCTTGCCGATCTTCACGGAGATCACGCCGGTGGACACGTCGACGGTCCCGCCGCCCGTGGAGACGGTGACCTTCTTGTCGGGCGCCACCGCGTCGCCCGCCGCGAGCGTGAGCGTGCCGCTGCCCGAACTCACCGCGTGGGCGGTCCACTTGAGGGAGCCGTCCGGCCAGTAGGCGATCGGCCAGGACTGGACGGGCACGTCCTCGCCACCCTCGTCCGTCAGCGCGAAGGTCTGGCCCGCCCGGAACGCGCCCATCGGCCAGGGCACACCGACGGTCGAGCCGGGCGCGGCGCCGAGACCGCCGTCCTCCAGCCAGTCCAGGGTCACCGGGTCCGCGTCGGCGGCCTCGGCTCCGGGCGCGGCCTGCGCGTCCTTGGCGCCCAGCGCCCAGCTGAACCGGGCGGCGGCACCGGCGACGGCGGCCGCCTTGAGGAGGGACCTGCGGGGGATGGGAGACATCGTCCGCCTTCCTTTCCGTGCGAGTGCAGGATGATCAGGGGCATGACAGACAGGGGTGCGGCGCCGGACGGGCGCCGCCCCTGGTGCGAGGCCGGTCAGCGGCGGCGCCGGTGGCGCTCCTCCACGGCGACGGCCGCCGCCGCGACGGCGCCCAGCACGGGCACCGCCAGCGGCGCGATGAGCAGGGCGGAACAGGCCACCAGGACCGCTCCCCCGACCAGCAGGAAGGATCCGCCGGGGTCGAGGACGGTACGGCGGCCGGCCGCCGCGAGCAGGGTGCGCCAGCGGTCGCCGGGCGCCCAGACGGCCGCCGCGCGCAGCCCCGCGACGGCGAGGCCGATCACCGCGAACAGGCCGACGGCTCCGACGAGCGGCCCGCCCGGCAGCCCGGCCCGTACGGCCCGGACGTCCACCCAGGCCACGGCGACCGCACCCCACCCGGCGAGCCCGACCAGCCGGCCGCCGGGCAGGGCGGCCCGGAAGTCGCTCACGAACTCCCGCCACCCGCCGCCCACCTGCCCGGTGCGGCGGCGCAGGTGCCGGGCGCCGGCGGCGAAGGCGGCCGGGTAGGTGACGACACCCAGGGAGGCGACGGCGATCCAGACGCCGGTGAGGAGGCACTCGGCGAAGACGCCGAAGCGGTCGGAGAAGGCGGTGGACTTCGCCCGTACGTCGTCGGCCACGGCCTCAGCCCTTCAGTCCGGAGGTCGCCATTCCGTCGATCAGATAGCGCTGGAAGGCGAGGAAGAACAGCAGCACGGGCACCAGCGCGACCAGGGACATGGCGATCATCCCGCCGTAGTTGGCGGCCACGCCGTCGGAGTCGCGGAACATCATCAGGCCCAGCGAGACCGTGTACTTGCCGGGCTCGTTGAGGTAGATCAGCGGGCCCATGAAGTCGTTCCAGGCGTTGATGAAGGTGAAGATCGCGCTGGTGATCAGGGCGGGCCGGCACAGCGGCAGCACGATCGACCAGTAGATGCGGAAGTGCCCGCAGCCGTCGAGCCGGGCCGCCTCGTCCAGTTCCCGGGGCAGGTTCCGCATGAACTGCACCATCAGGAAGACGAAGAAGGCCTCGGTCGCGAGGTACTTGCCGATCAGCAGGGGGGTGTAGGTGTTGATCCAGCCCAGCTTCTGGAACATCACGTACTGCGGGATCAGCAGTACGTGGTACGGCAGCAGCAGGGTGCCGATCATCAGGGAGAAGAGCAGGTTGCGGCCGGCGAAGCGGATCCGGGCGAAGGCGTAGGCGGTGAGCGAGCAGGAGACGAGTACGCCGACGACGGCGCCGAGCGCGTAGCAGAGCGAGTTCTGGAAGAAGGTCCAGATGGAGATGTCCGCGATGCCGTCGGCGAGGCCCTTGAAGTTGGACAGGATCGGGTGGGACGGCAGCAACTGGAGGCTGTTGATGATGTCCTTGCCGGGCTTGAACGAGGCACCGATCACCCAGACCACCGGATAGAGGATGACGGCGAGGATCAGCAGGGCGCCGAGGTGCCAGGCGAGCGAGCCGGTGCGCCTGCGGGAGAGAGCGGGGGAACTCATCGGGCGGCCTCCTCGTAGTGCACCCATTTCTTCTGGGACCAGAAGAGGACGGCCGTCACCAGGGCGACGGCGAGCAGCAGCATCCAGGCCATCGCGGCGGCGAAGCCCATCTGGGCGTTCTTGAAGCCCTGCTCGTAGAGGTAGCAGGTGTAGACGAGCGTGGCGTCGGCCGGTCCGCAGGTGCCGTTGGAGACGACATAGGCCGAGCCGAAGATCTGGAAGGAGTGGATGGTCTCCAGAAGCACGTTGAAGAACAGCACCGGCGAAATCATCGGCAGGGTGATGTTCCAGAACCTCCGCAGCGGCCCGGCGCCGTCCATCTCGGCCGCCTCGTACAACTCCTTCGGTACCTGCTTCAGGCCCGCCAGGAAGATGACCATGGGTGCGCCGAACTGCCATACGGTCAGTGCGACCAGGCTGTACAGCACCCAGTCGGCGTTGCCGACCCAGCCGCCGACGTGCCAGCCGAAGAAGGACTGGCCACGGTCCACGACCGCGCCGTCGGAGAACAGGGACCGCCACACGAAGCCCACCGAGACGCTCGCGCCGATCAGCGAGGGGGCGTAGAAGGCGGCCCGGTAGAAGGCCTGGCCGCGCCGGCTCTGGGCGAGCAGCATGGCCACGCCGAGGGCGAGCAGCAGCTTCAGCGGGGTGCCGACGACCACGTACTTCGCGGTCACCTCCACCGACTTCTGCCAGCGGGGGTCGTCGAACATCTTGGTGAAGTTGTCGAACCCGACCCACTTCGGGGTGTTGAAGAGGTTGTAGTCGGTGAACGCGAAGTAGAGCGAGGCGACCATCGGGCCCGCGGTCAGCAGCAGGAAGCCGGCGATCCACGGGGACATGAAGAGGTAGCCGGCGAGGTTCTCGCGCCGGCGGCCCGGCCGCCGCCCCGTGGTGGCGGAGGCGGCCGAACGCGTCCCGCGCGCGGCGGACAGGGAGTCCTTGACGAGCGTCACGGCATGTCCCATCAGGCCTGGAAGGCGGCCTCGGACTCGGTGAAGAACTGCTTCACCGCGTCCGCGACCTTCGTCTTGCCCTGTCCGAGGTCGCCGCCGATACGCAGGAAGGCGGCCTCGATGGTGTCGGCACCGGAGGGGTGCGGGGTGATCGTGCCGAGGACGCCCGCCTTGGCGGTGTCGTCCTCGTACCGCGCGATCTCCTTGTTCACCGCGTCGGTCGGCTTGAACGCCGTGTACTGCTCGGTGCTCGCGAGGATGCCCCGGTCGTATCCCATGATCTTGCCGACCTCGGGGTCGTGGACCATGAAGTCGATGAACTGCGCGACCTCCTTGGGGTGAGCGGTACGGGCGGAGGCGCTCAGCATCAGGGAGGCGAGGTACTGCCCGGTGTGCTTGCCGTCCATGGTCGGGATCGGCGCGAGACCGTAGGTGCTGTCACCCTCCGACGAGTAGCGCACGGTGAAGTTGTCCCAGGTGAACTCCGAGGCGCCGTGACCGGCCGAGAGGGACGACTTGGGGACGTCCTGGGCGACGACCTTCGGGTCCGTGACGATGCCGGCCTTGACCCGGCCGTAGCCGTCGGCCCACCACTCCGTCAGGTCGGCCTTGTCGAAGCCGAGTCCGTCCTCGGTGTAGAACGCCTTGCCGTTCTGGCGGAGGTAGAGGTCGTAGAGGTACATGATGGCGAAGTAGCCGGTGTCCCCCGCGACCTTCGTCCTGTCGTGGATGGTCTTCAGGGCCTTGAAGTAGTCGTCCCAGGTCCAGCCCGCGTGCGGGTCGACGCCGGCCTTCTCGAACACCTTCTTGTCGATGACGAGCGCCATGGTGTTGGAACCGACCGGGATTCCGAGCTGCTTGCCGTCCACCTCGCCGACCTTCGTGACGTCGGCCCGGAAGTGATCCAGGCTCAGATTGCCTGCCTGAACCTGAGACTTGAGGTCGAGGAGAATTCCGCGCTTGTCGTACTTCCGAAGAAAGGTGACGGCATTTTGGAAAACGTCCGGGGGATTTCCACCGGCGGCCTGGGTCTGGAACTTCTCCCAGAACGATTGATATGTCTGGAAGTCCGTCTTGACCTTGATCTTCGGATACTTCTTCTCGAAGAGCCTAATGGTCTGATTGATCTTCTTGGCGCGCTCCTCGGCACCCCACCACGAGTAACGGATCGTCACCGTCCCGTCCCCGGAACCGCTTCCGCCTCCGCAGCCGGTCGTCGCGGCGAGCCCGAGCGCGGCCGCCGAGGCCCCGGCCGCCTTCAGGACGGTCCGCCTCTCCATGTTCCTGCTCGTTCCCACAGTCGGGCCCCTCCCCGCAGCGTCGCCGACGCCTGCATGAATCGTTTCAAGTAAGCGCTTGCTGGCACAAGTTACGGAGGGGCCGGTGAGGCGTCAATGATTCGGACAGGAATTTCTTGTGGCCGCAGACGGTGGAGCGGCGCGCCGGGGTGCGGGCACGGGGGCCGCCGACCGGGCGACGCCGCAGGTGAGGGGCGCACGGTCGGGTGACCGGACGCGAAGTGGCCGACGGGGGTGAGGATTACGAGTCAGCCTCGACGTGCGGCCGGGGAGGGTGGGGCCGGAGGGTGTGGCCGGAGAGCGTGGCCGAAGAACGCGCCCGGAAGGTGGGGCCGGGACGAAGATCCGATGCGGAGGGGGGAGCGGCGAGGGTTCGGGGCGGGCGCCGCGGGTTCCTCTCCCGGCGGAGACTCGGCCCGGTCGGCGGCGCGGGTGGGGCACGGTCATGAGACGAAGGGTTCTCACGAACGAGGGGTTCTCACGCCCCCGAGCCGGCGGCGCGGCCGATTCCTCCGACCACTGCGCTCCCGACGTACCCCCTCCGACCCCGCCCAGCGGGCTTGCCGCGCAGATCACCGGCGGCCCTCCGCGCTACCCGGCGTGTGCGGTCGGCCACCGAGCGATGCGGCATGGGCCGTGTACCGACCGTGTTCGTACGCGCCGCCCCGGACGGCCAGGAACCCCTCGCACGGCTCGGAGCGCGGCGGAGCCGGCGCCCACGCGCCTCACCCGTATCACCGACGCGCCGACGCCCACCACGCGTGACGCGGGCTGTGCGAGGCCGCTGTGGCCGAGGGAGTCCCGCAGCACCCCTCCGTGGGCCTTCAAACGACCGCGGCCCACCTGCTCTCTCGCAGGTGGGCCGCGGTTCCGGGTGGGCGATACTGGGTTCGAACCAGTGACCTCTTCGGTGTGAACGAAGCGCTCTCCCACTGAGCTAATCGCCCGGACGCAGGAAGAACATTACCCCATGTCAGGGGGTGCCCCCGACCAGTCGCCGGGGGCCCGCGGCCGTCGGCCGGGTCACTCCTCGATCTTCCAGGGCATCACTATGCCGAACTTGGAGAGGTAGATGCCGGCCAGGCCCGCCACGATCACCAGGCCGATCGCCGTCAGCGTGATGTTGCGGCGGCGCACCTTGGGATCGAGGGCCTTCTGGGCCGCCTCCGTGACCTTGCGTTTCGTCCAGCGGAGCACCAGCTGGGCCCAGACGAACTCGGTCGCCCAGATCGCCATGCCACCGAAGATGATCACCCAGCCGGGCCCCGGCAACGGCAACAGCACGACGCCCACGACCACCACCGCCAGGCCGACCGCGAAGACCCCGACCTGCCAGCTCAGGTGCAGCATCCGGCGCGCCTTGACGAATTCGGGCGCCCGCGATCCGAGCCCCCGCTCGTCGCGCGCCCCGTCCGTCTCCGTCCCGTCCACCTCGCTCCCGTCCGAGGCCACGGCGACCTCGCCCGGTTCGTTACTCCCCGTATTCATACGACCAAACCCTACCCGAGCGATTCCGGTCACCGGAATGGTCGTAGATCGCGCCGAGGTTCTCGGCCGGAAGAGTTACGTAAACACACGCAAAACACTCAGAGGGGTTTACAACGGCACCGTAGGTGGCATGTCGATTTCGCCGACGTGCGAATCCCCGAGCGCACACTGAGCGAAAGGCCCTGGCGCTTATGAACACCACGGTCAGCTGCGAGCTGCACCTGCGCCTCGTTGTGTCGAGCGAGTCATCCCTGCCTGTCCCCGCAGGCCTGCGGTACGACACGGCCGACCCCTACGCCGTGCACGCCACCTTCCACACCGGAGCCGAGGAGACCGTCGAGTGGGTGTTCGCCCGAGACCTCCTCGCCGAGGGGCTGCACCGCCCCACCGGCACCGGCGACGTCCGCGTCTGGCCGTCCCGGAGTCACGGTCAGGGCGTCGTGTGCATCGCCCTGAGCTCTCCGGAGGGCGAAGCCCTGCTCGAAGCCCCGGCGCGGGCTCTGGAGTCCTTCCTGAAGCGCACTGACGCCGCCGTGCCGCCCGGCACGGAACACCGGCACTTCGATCTCGATCAGGAGCTCTCGCACATTCTGGCGGAGAGCTAGGGCAACGCCCCTGCAAGCCGCCCGGCGCCGTCCACTCGGGGAGACGGCTCGGGCCTAGACAACCGCATACGGCAGCACCGGCGCCGCCACCGTGATGGGTCACGGGGGCGGCGCCGGTGTGTCCGTGTGCCCTGGGAACCACCGCCGGGCGGTGCGCGTTCTACAGGGCAGCGACGAGTGGGACAGAGCACGGTGCGGTGGAGCCGTATGTCGCTACGATCGGCCACCATCGGCGGGCGCCCGCCCGACCCCCCAGGCCAGGGAGCGAAACGTGCTGATCACCCACGACACCCGGTGTTCCCTAGACGCCGTGGTGGACCTGGTGAACACCGCGCCGGAGGACGACACGGCGCCGGACGGACTGCCCGATGTCGCGGCGCTCCAGGTTTTCGTACGAAACCACGACATGAGCGGTGTGGGCGTGCTCTCGGAGTTCGACCTGTCGGCGGTGCGCAGGGTCCGCGGACGGTTCGCGGGCATCTTCGCCGCCCCGGACGCCCGGACCGCCGCAGGGATGATCAACGAACTGGTCGCGGCCGCGGGCACCACCCCCCAGCTCACGGACCACGACGGCTACGACTGGCATGTGCACTACTTCGCGCCGGGCGCCTCGGTGGCCGACCACCTCGCCGCCGACTGCGGGATGGCGCTCGCGTTCTTCGTCGTCGCCGGGGAGCAGGAGCGGCTGCGGCGCTGCGAGGCCCCGGACTGCCGGCGCGCCTTCGTCGACCTCTCCCGCAACCGCTCGCGCCGCTACTGCGACAGCCGGACCTGCGGAAACCGACTGCATGTCGCCGCCTACCGGGCACGCCGCAAGGAGGCGGCGGGCTGATCCCCGGGGCGATGCCCGAGGACGCCGAAGGCCGGAAGGGCCGAGACCACGGGCCGGCCGTGCGGTCCGTCGTCGGGGTTCGTCGATGCCGACGCCTGCCCCGGCGGGTGACGCCGGGACGGGCGGGTACGGCTCACAGCCACAGCAGGTCGTGCAGCGCAGCCATGAGGAGCAGACACCCGATCACCGCAAGGAAGATCATCAGCGGTGGCTGGGAAAGGGCGAAGAGGCACCCGCGCGGCTCGTCCTTCGGCGGCACGGCCTCGCTCTGTTTCGTGTCCAGCATCTCGCGGCGATGATGACCCAGCGAGCACCCGCCGCGCGATCAACACGCCCGAAATGGGCGGGAGTTCGCTGAATTCCGTGATGTCCGGTTCACTTGCGCTCACCCTGTGAACGCTTCCGGGCGCGCCGTAGGCACACTGTGTCGTTTCAATGCCTCATGCGATTGTCATATGCATCCGCCCGCGACCCGCCTGAACAGCGTCGGGCCCGCGCCACGCGGCGCAGGCTGCCGTGCGGAAGCCCGCGTAGGGCTCCCGCGGAGCGTCATATCCCGTGCTTCTTGAGGATGGCCTCGATGTCGCTGAAGTCCTCACCCGAGCCGGTGCCGCGGGGTGCCCCCGCGGGCTTGGCCGCCGAGCGGTTGGCGGGACCCAGGGACGGTGCCGAGGCGGTGGGGGCGACGGCGTCCCGCCGCTCGCCCCGGGCGGCCGCCTTGCGCTCGGCGCGGGTGGAGCCGCGCCGCCGTTCCACGGCACGCGTGGAGGCGAACAGGGCCCAGGCCGCACCGAGCACGCCGAAGCCCGCCCAGGCGGTGGGGCTGAAAGCCGTGTCGGCGAGCCAGCCGACCACTCCCGTCATGACCAGACCGACGGGCACGAGTGAGTAGGCGGCGATACGGGCCGCCGACAGGTACCGCTTGCGGTAGGCGGTCACCACGGCGATGCCCAGGCCCGCCGCGGACGCGGCGGAACAGACTGTCTCGGCGATCATCCGGTCCTCCTGGCGGGCTCGGTCGGGCGGGGCGACACACGCGCGCTGCGTCGCGCCCCCTCCATCGTGCACCGCCCGGCCCGCGCGATCCATGCCCAGGCCCGACAATCGGGGGCATCTCGGGGTCCTCTCCGGGTCGTCTCCACCCCAGGTACGAGCGGTGATGACAGCCGGCCACCGACCGCCGCCCACCGTCACGATTGGGTCGACGGAGTCCGGCCTGGAAGACTGGTCGCCATGAACGACTCCCCCGCGCGCGCCGACGCCCCGGTCCTCGACGTCTGGTGCGAACTCCAGTGTCCCGACTGCCGCGGCGCCCTGGACGACCTCCGCGCCCTGCGTGCCCGGTACGGCGACCGGCTGGAACTGCGGCTGCGGCACTTCCCGCTGGAGAAGCACAAGCACGCCTTCGCCGCCGCACAGGCCGCCGAGGAGGCTCTGGAGCAGGGGAAGGGCTGGGAGTACGTCGAGGCGGTCCTCGGCCGGGTCGAGGAGCTGGACCGCGGCGGCGAGCCGTTCCTGGTCGAGGTGGCCCGTGAACTGGGCCTGGACGCCGAGGAGTTCGACACCGCCCTGGTCGACGGCCGGCACATCCTGATCGTCGACGCCGACCAGGCCGAGGGGCAGGCCATCGGCGTGACCGGCACCCCGACCTACGTGATCGGCGGCGAACGCCTCGACGGCGGCAAGAGCCAGGAGGGCCTGCGCGAGCGGGTGACGGAGATCGCGGACCGGCTGCTGGCCGACCGGGATTGACCCGCAGGCGCACCCCGCGGACACACCCCGCGGACGACCCCACGGGCGAAGCCCACAGCCGGTTCCGGAGCGGCTTTCAGAGCAGGTTCTTGTACAGGTGGTAGGTGGTCGTCTCGTAGCCGAGTGACTCGTAGAGCCGCTCGGCGGGGGTGTTGCCCGCGAAGACGTTCAACATGATGGCGTTGCGGCCGCCCGCGACGCCCTGCGCCTCCGCCAGGAGCATCAGCGTGCGGCCGTGCCCCCTGCCCCGGTATCGCGCGTCGGTCTCGACCTTGTAGACGAAGGCCCGGTCCTCTCGGGTGCCCGTCCAGAGTGTGCCGACCGCGCTCCCCTCGTGCTCCAGGACGCTGAAGACCATTCCCGGGGTGGCCAGGCCGTCGGGCAGCGAGGTGGCGGTGTCCCGCCGAGCCTTGGCCCTGGCCTCGGCCTCGGGCACCCCGCGCTCGATCCAGCTCCGCGCGTAGTCCTCTTGGTGCTTTTCCTGCCAGGAGCCGAACTCCACCGGGGTCATGGGCCGCCCCCGGCTCCCCGCGGGCAGTCCGGGCGTGGTGTCGCCGAGCGGCTTCTCCATGTGGCGGTTGCGAAAGAGGTAGCCGAGGGCGGTCGCCGCCTTCAGCGCCGCCTCCGCCTCCGCGGGCACCGATGCCTCGATCCGCGTGCACCCCCACCCGCGCAGCACCTCCTCCGCGGCGAGCACGGCGACCGTGCCCCGGCCTCGTCGGCGGTCCGGCTCCTCGATCCGCAGGTCCAGGATCCGGCCCACCGAGTTGCCGAAGTGGGGGCTGACGCCGATGTGTATCGCGCCGACGGGACGGCTGTTCACACACACCTGGTACCGGCGGGAACGCGTCCCGTCCGTTTCGTGCTGGAGCGGCTCGGTCGGCCGCAGGGTGGTGGTCATCAGAGGTGTTCTACCCGCCGCGGACTCCCACGTCAGCTCAATTAACAGGGGGCTCCTACGGATCCAGGTCCTCGCCCGACCGCTCGTCGAAGATCCGCATCGCCTTGGCGGTCACCGGGCCGGGGGCGCCGGGGAGCGCACGGTCGTCGACCCGGTGCACGGCCTGGACGTCGCGCAGGGTGGAGGTGAGGAAGACCTCGTCGGCCCGCTCCAGGACGTCCAGGGGCAGGTCGGTCTCCTTCGCGCCGGCCCACTCGACGGTCAGGGCGCGGGTGATGCCGGCCAGACAGCCGGAGGCGACCGGCGGGGTGTGGATCTCGCCGTCGAGGACGACGAAGACATTGGAGCCGGTGCCCTCGCAGAGCTGTCCGACGGTGTTGGCGAACAGCGCCTCGGAGGCGCCGTGTTCGTGGGCGCGGGCCAGGGCCAGGACGTTCTCGGCGTACGAGGTGGTCTTCAGGCCGGTGACCGCGCCGCGCTCGTTGCGGGTCCAGGGGACCGTGATGACGGCGGTGGCGTCGGCGCGGCGGCCGGTCTCCGCGACGGCGACCACGAGGGTGGGTCCGCGGTCACCGCGGTCGGAGCCGAGCGGGCCGTGGCCCCCGGTGTAGGTGATGCGCAGCCGGCCCAGCGGCATCGGGTTGGCCGCCAGCACCGCCTCGCAGGCCCGGCGCACCTCGTCGTGGTTCGGTTCGGGCAGGCCGAGGCCGCGGGCCGAGCGGGTCAGCCGGTCGAGGTGCCGGGTCAGCGCGAAGGGCCGGCCCGCCGTCGCCTTCACCGTCTCGAAGATGCCGTCTCCCACGGTCAGCCCGTGGTCGAACACGGAGACACGCGCGGACTCGGCGTCCTGCAGCCTGCCGTCCAGCCAGATCTTCACCGGGGTTCCCCTTCGTTCACGTCGTACGTACCCGACGCTACCGCGAGCAGCCGGGCGGCCTTGAGCTCGGTCTCCCGCCATTCGCCCTCGGGGTCGGACCCCCAGGTGATCCCGGCCCCGGTACCGAACCGCAGCTCGCCCGCGCCCCGGTCGATCCAGAAGGTCCGGATGCCCACGGCCAGCTCGCCGACGCCCCGGTCCGCGTCGACCCAGCCGATGCCGCCGCAGTACGGGCCGCGGGGCGCGGTCTCCAGGTCCTCGATGATCCGCAGGGCGCTCGACTTCGGCGCGCCGGTGACGGATCCGGGCGGGAAGGCCGCGGTGAGCAGTTCGGCCCAGCCGGCCCCGTCGGGCAGCTCGCCCCGGACCGTGGAGACCAGATGGACGAGCCCGGGATGCTTCTCGACGGCGCACAGGTCGGGGACGGTCACCGTGCCGGCGGTGCAGACCCGCCCGATGTCGTTGCGGACCAGGTCGACGATCATCACGTTCTCGGCGTAGTCCTTCTCCAGGAGGTCCGCCTCGGTGCGGCCGGTGCCCTTGATGGGCCCGCTCTCCACGGTCCGCCCCGCCCGGCGCAGGAACAGCTCGGGCGAGGCGGTGGCTATCTCCACGTCGTGCTCCGGCAGCCGAATCGTTCCGGCGTACGGCGCCGGGTTGCCGCGGGCGAGCAGCGCGGTCAGGGCGTCGACGTCGGCGTCCGGGTCGACCGGCGCGGACAGCACGCGGCACAGGTTGGCCTGGTACACCTCACCGGCCGCGATATGCGTACGGATCCGCTGTACGGCCCTGGTGTACGCGTCGCGGTCGAGGGACGACGTCCAGTCACCGGCGGCCGGACCCCGCCACCGCCCCGGCACCGGCGCGGGTACCGGTTCCTCGCGTACGTCGCCGAACCGGGCGCAGGTCAGCCGGCCCTCGAAGTCCGCGCAGACGGCCCAGAAACCGGCGCTGTCGAGAGCCGCGGGGTCGCTGGTGACATCGAGGAGACCGGTGGCGAGCCGTGTGCCGAAGCGGGCCAGAGGAGGGTGATGGAGCACGTCGTCGAGTCTATGGCGGGTGTCGTGGGGGTGGCCCGGGCATGTCGTCAAGGGGGCCCTGACCACGTCGTCCGCCGGGACCGGCGCAGCACGCTGCGCAAACGCGTTTTTGTGCTGGCCCGGGAATCCGCTAGAGTTCAACACGTCGCCGGGCCGCGAGAGCGGACCGAAACGACAGGCGGACGTAGCTCAGTTGGTAGAGCGCAACCTTGCCAAGGTTGAGGTCGCGAGTTCGAGCCTCGTCGTCCGCTCGAAGGAAGTAGGGATCTTCCCGGTCCCCTACACTCCTGGTGGAGTGGCCGAGAGGCGAGGCAACGGCCTGCAAAGCCGTCTACACGGGTTCAAATCCCGTCTCCACCTCCAAGGACGATTAGCTCAGCGGGAGAGCGCTTCCCTGACACGGAAGAGGTCACTGGTTCAATCCCAGTATCGTCCACTGGATCTTCGCCCCCTTCGTCGTTCTCGTCGAAGGACCGAGGATCTGATCCCGCGCGATTAGCTCAGCGGGAGAGCGCTTCCCTGACACGGAAGAGGTCACTGGTTCAATCCCAGTATCGCGCACGCAGTGCCCGTGATCCTCGGATCGCGGTCCCGAGGACGATTAGCTCAGCGGGAGAGCGCTTCCCTGACACGGAAGAGGTCACTGGTTCAATCCCAGTATCGTCCACACCACAGAGAGCCCCGACCGTTCCGACGGTCGGGGCTTCTTCGTGTCCCAGGGGCTGCGCGGGCGCCCGGCACAGATGCCGGGCGCGCCGGGCTCAGCTGGAGAAGAGCATGTGGGCCCAGCTCTTGTTGTGGCCGTGGTGACCGCCGTGGTGCCCACCGTGGCCGCCGTAGTGGCCGCCGTGCTGCTGCGGGGCGCCCCAGGCCGGCGCGGGCGGCGCCGGGTAGGCCTGCGGGGCCGGCGGGACCGGCTTCGACCACTGGGCCTCCATCTGCGTCAGCGCCTCCAGCTCGCCGTAGTCGAGGAAGATGCCCCGGCAGCCGCTGCACTGCTCGATCTGGACGCCGTTGCGGTTGTAGGTGTGCATCGGCGCATGACACTTCGGACACTGCATGGTCGGCTCAACTCCTCGCCGGTAAAAACTGCTTCGCGTTCTCCCAGGACAGACTCCGTCCGACCCCGGTCGGTTGCACCCTACTTCGGGAAATCGAGGGCCAACCGGGCGGGGACCGGGGTCGGTCGGGAGCTATCCGGGGGTCATTCCGGGGCCATCCGGACACAAGCGTCGATCAAGGACTGCTCGACCTCGTCCAGGGCGCGGTCCGCCGCGAGCGCCTTCGCGAGGTAGCGGGCGGCGGTCTGGACGGTGAGGGCGCGGGCCGGAACGTCCAGGGCCGGCCACGGATCACCGTCCTTTGGTACGGCCGGGCCGCCGGCCGTCCGGTAGGCGGTCAGGAAGCGGGTCCAGTCCTCGGGGGAAAGGAGGCCACAGGCGTACCAGGAGGCGGGGCGGGCGAGGTCCCAGGCCGGGACGCCGACGCCCAGGTCGTCGACGTCGATGAGCCGCCAGGGGCCGTCCGGCGCCGGGTGCCGGACCAGCTGGCCGAGATGCAGGTCGCCGTGGCAGAGGGTACGGGTGCCGGGCATCGGGGCCTCGGCGCGGGCCCAGGCGGGCAGCCCGGACCAGGCCCGGAGGACCGGCGGGGCGGCGGGGTGGCCCGGAGCGGCGGCCAGCGCCTCACGGAGGCGGGCCGTCGCATGGGCCGCCTTGGCGGGGCCGCGCATCGCAGGCGTGGCGGGGAGGGGCGGGGTGCGGTGGAGACGGGCGAGGAGGGTGGCGGCGGCTTCCCAGGGAGCGGCGTCCGGGGCGTCGGGGTCCACGGGGCGGCCGTACGGCCAGAGGGTGACCGGGCGGGTGCCGAGGACGGTCGCCGGGGTGGGGGTGAGCGGGGCGAGGAAGACGTCGGGGAGGTGGGCGGCGGTGGCCAGGCGGCGGGCCAGGGCGGTGGGGTCGGTGCCGGGGGCGTGGGCCTTGGCGACGGTTTCCGCGTGCCGGAGGACCGTGGTGTCGGGACGGTGGGCGAGGGTGGTGGTGGCGCCGCAGTGGCAGGGCGTCGCGTCCGGGTGGGCGGCGGCTCTGACCTCGGCGGTCAGCTGCGGTATGACGTCTGCGGTCGTCAAGGGTCCCCCGGGGGTGTGCGGCTGCTGCGACGAGCGTACGTGGGTGTACTGGGCCGGGGTTTGCGGTCGGCCGGGGCGGGGCTGGGATACGGGGGTTTCACTCGCCCGCGCTCGCGGGGTGCCGCTGCGCTCACCCTCCCCCACTCGCGGCTTCGCTCGAGCGGGGGACCCCATTCCCCGGCGGCACGACTGCCCGCGGCTACGAGGAGCCCCGTCAGGGGCGCGGGGAACTGTGCGATCAGCCCCCGCCGGGCCGCAGAAGCACTTCGGCCGTGCGCACCGCAGAAAAGCAATGCCGGCGCAGCTCCCCAGCTGCGCCGGCATTTTTGCCGTCCGCCGCACCCCCGTCCCCACGGGGTTTCATGGGTGGATGTCCCCGCCCGAACCGCTCTTCCGGGCCTGGGGTCGCCGCTCAGCGCCCCAGCATCACTCCCACGGACGACGCCTGTGTGGCCACCGTCTCCCAGCCGTCGAAGACGAGCAGGAGCAGGGCCGCCAGGGGAAGGGCCATCAGCGTCGCCACCAAGGGGTGGCGACGGCCCTGCCGGCGGGGGCGGGTGGTGCGTGTCCGCTGTGCCGTAAGAGCCATGGTCCCTCTCCTGACCGTTCAGTTGTCGTTGGCAGCGGCGGGTGTCTGACCTCGGGGGACGAGTGCTGCACCCGCCGCTTGACCTCAAATCTAGGCGCGGGCCACCTCGGGGACGTCATGCCCTCGTACCGAATCGCGGGCCTCCGAGAGGATGAGCCATGACCTGCGGTCTACTCCCCTGGGTGGAGACGGGGTCCTACGCCTCGTCCTGGGCCTCGGGGTCTTCCCGGAGGGGGTGCCCGGTCCTTCCCGGTTTTTCCGAGCTGTCCTCGCGGGGGACCGGCTGCTCGACGAGGGCCAGGACCCGGGTCGCCATGAAACGGGCCGTACGGACAACACTGCCGTTTCGCGTGACTTCGCTCACTTCCACCACCCCTCGTCGTACCGCCGTCTCCACTCGGCGGCCTGCCCTGCTGGCCACCACCTCGTACGTACGGGTCGTGTCGCCGGCGTCGACGACTATCTCCACTCGGTCACCCTTCACAGCTTCAATCCCCCTTCTGTGACGGCTTGTTGGCGCAGGCGGATGCCCAAAGGAGCCGATACCGGCGCCTTCCTGACCACTCCTCAAGTCTCGCACCCGGCACTGACAATCCGTCGGGCCGAGAGGGCGCGGCCTCTGCGCGCGGGCGGCCGTGGAAACGTAAGCTGTGCCACGTCACACGGACCGGGCAGCGGGGATGAACATGGCGATGATGCGCCTGAGGCGCGAGGACCCGCGCGTCGTCGGCTCGTTCAGGCTTCACAGAAGGCTCGGCGCCGGCGGGATGGGCGTCGTCTATCTGGGCTCCGACAAGAAGGGGCAGCGGGTCGCGCTGAAGGTGATCCGGCCGGATCTGGCGGAGGACCAGGAGTTCCGGTCGCGTTTCGCCCGCGAGGTCTCGGCGGCCCGGCGGATCCGGGGCGGTTGCACGGCACGGCTGGTCGCCGCGGACCTGGAGGCCGAGCGGCCGTGGTTCGCCACCCAGTACGTGCCGGGTCCCTCGCTGCACGACAAGGTCGCCGACGACGGCCCGCTGGGCGCGGCGGACGCGGCGGCGGTCGGGGCGGCGCTCTCCGAGGGCCTGGTCGCCGTGCACGAGGCCGGCGTCGTCCACCGGGATCTCAAGCCGTCCAACATCCTGCTGTCCCCGAAGGGGCCGCGGATCATCGACTTCGGCATCGCCTGGGCCACCGGGGCCTCCACGCTCACCCACGTCGGTACGGCGGTGGGCTCGCCGGGGTTCCTGGCGCCCGAGCAGGTGCGCGGGGCGGCCGTCACCCCGGCCACCGACGTGTTCTCGCTCGGCGCGACCCTGGCGTACGCGTCGACCGGCGACTCGCCCTTCGGGCACGGCAGTTCCGAGGTGATGCTCTACCGCGTGGTGCACGAGGAGCCGCAGCTGTACGGGGTGCCGGACGCGCTGGCCCCGCTGGTGCGGGCCTGTCTGGCGAAGGACCCGGAGGACCGGCCGAGCACGCTGCAGCTGTCGCTCCGGCTCAAGGAGATCGCCGCGCGCGAGGCGCAGGGGCTGCCCGACGTACGGCCGCCGGCGCCGCGAGCCGCGGAGGCGGACCGGCCCACCGGGCGGCTCGCCGAGACCTACCCGGAGCCGCAGCGCGCCCAGCGGCGGCCGCCGCAGTCCTCGCCGGGCACTCCGGTGCGGGGCAACGCGCCCTCGCGCGGCGGCAGCGGTCCACGGGCGAACGGCGGTGTGCCGTCCCGGCCGGGTGGCGCGCGCCCCACGCCCGCTCCGCGCGGCCATGGCAACGGCACCCGCCCCGGAAACACCAACGGGAACCGGCCCGGGCCGCGCAGCGGTACCGGACGACCGGCGCCGCGCCCCACGGGCACCGGACGGCGCCCGGCCAACCCCCGGCTGCTGCGGCAGCGGTTGTTCGTGTTCGTCGTGGTGACCCTGCTGGTGGCGCTGGGGATCGCGCTGGCCCAGGGCTGTTCCGGCCCGTCGCACGGGATGGGCGTGCCCGGTGGGGGCGTACCCGTGAAGTCGGCAGCCCTCAGGGAGTAACGGGTCCTAGGGCCGGTCTGACCATTCCCGTCGTCGCCCGGAGGGCGGCCGCTCGGCATCAGGTGCGTGCTCTCGGCGTGCCGGGCGTAGGCCCTCGTACTGGACGTACTTGGGTCTGCGCCCGGTGCGGCGAGAGTACGTGCATGGCGTCGTGAGGCAGGCGGGAATTGTCAGACGGGCCCTACGCCTGCGGGCGGCCGGTGGTCACCGCGTAGAAGGCGACCGCGGCCGCCGCGCCGACGTTGAGCGAGTCGACGCCGTGGGACATCGGGATGCGGACCCATTCGTCGGCGGCGACCAGCGCCTGCGTGGAGAGACCGTCGCCCTCCGCGCCGAGCATCAGGGCCACTCTGTCCATCCGGTGCGGCGCGGCCTCGTCGAGGCTGCGGGCCTTCTCGTCCGGGGTCAGGGCGAGCAGCGTGAAACCGGCCTCGCGGACCGAGTCGAGCCCCTTGGGCCAGGTGTCCAGACGGGCGTACGGCACGGAGAAGACCGCGCCCATCGAGACCTTCACGCTGCGGCGGTAGAGGGGGTCGGCGCAGTCGGGGGACAGCAGCACCGCGTCCATGCCGAGGGCCGCCGCCGAGCGGAAGATCGCGCCGATGTTGGTGTGGTCGTTGACCGACTCCATGACCACGACCCGGCGCGTGGTGCGCAGCAGTTCGGTCGCCGTCGGCAGCGGCTTGCGCTGCATGGAGGCGAGCGCGCCGCGGTGCACGTGGTAGCCGGTGACCTTCTCGGCGAGCTCCGGGCTGACCGCGTAGACGGGGGCCGGGAGTTCGTCGATGACATCGCGCATGACGTCGACCCACTTGGCGGACAGCAGCATCGAACGCATCTCGTAGCCCGCGTCCTTCGCTCTGCGGATGACCTTCTCGCCCTCGGCGATGAACAGGCCTTCGGCCGGTTCGCGCTTGCGGCGCAACTCGACGTCGGTCAGGCCCGTGTAGTCACGCAGGCGCGGGTCGTCGGGATCCTCGACGGTGATGAGATCGGCCACAGGGTGATACTGCCTTGTCCTGGGTGTGGTGCCAACGGGCTGGAACGGGTTGTGTTACCCGGGGTTACGCCGGTGCCTGTCCGGCGGACGGGTGCGGGCCGACGTTCACGACCTCGCCGACGACGATGACCGCCGGGGGCTTCACGTCCTCCGCGCGGACGACCTCCGCCACCGTGGCGAGGGTCGCGTCGACCCGGCGCTGGGCGGCCGTCGTGCCCTCCTGGACCAGGGCGACCGGAGTGTCCGGGGACTTGCCGTGGGCCACCAGGGTCTCGGCGATCTGCCCGATCTTGTCGACGCCCATCAGGATCACCAGGGTCCCGGTGAGCTTCGCGAGGGACGGCCAGTCGGCGAGCGAGCGCTCGTCGTCCGGCGCGACATGGCCGCTGACCACGGTGAACTCATGTGCGACGCCCCGGTGCGTGACCGGGATGCCGGCCGCGCTCGGCACCGAGATCGAGCTGGAGATGCCGGGCACGACCGTGCAGGGGATCCCGGCCTCGGCGAGCGCCTGGACCTCCTCCATGCCCCGGCCGAAGACATAGGGGTCGCCGCCCTTGAGCCGTACGACCGACCTGCCCTGCTTGGCGTGCTCGATCAGGGCGTTGTTGATGGCCTCCTGGGCCATGTAGCGGCCGTACGGGATCTTCGCCGCGTCGATCACCTCGACGTGCGGCGGGAGTTCGGCGAGCAGGTCACGGGGGCCGAGGCGGTCGGCGATCACCACGTCGGCCTCGGCGAGCAGGCGGCGGCCGCGCACCGTGATCAGGTCGGGGTCGCCCGGACCGCCGCCGACCAGGGCGACGCCCGCGTGGCGGGTGCGGTGGTGCGGGGCGACGAGGGTGCCGTCGCGCAGGCCCTCGACGACCGCGTCCCTGATGGCGGCGGTGTGCCGGGGGTCGCGGCCCCGCGCGTCGGTGGTGAGCACGGCGACCGTGACGCCCTCGCTGTGGCCGGTGGCCGGGGTCCAGGCGGTGGCCTGGTCGGCGTCGTCGGAGCGGACGCACCAGACGCGGTGGCGCTCGGCCTCGGCCGAGGCGGCGGTGTTGGCGTCGGGGTCGCTGGTGGCGATGAGGGCGTACCAGGCCTCGCCGAGGTCGCCGTCCTGGTAGGGGCGCTGCACCCAGGTGATCTCACCTGCGTCCGCCATGGCCTCGACGGAGGGGGTGGCCTCGGGGGATACGAGGGTGATGTCGGCGCCGGCCGCGATGAGCGCGGGGAGGCGGCGCTGGGCGACCTGGCCGGCGCCGAGGACGACCACCTTGCGGCCGGTGAGGCGGAGGCCTACGGGGTAGGCGGGGTGTTCGGCCATGAGGGTGCGACTCCCAGGTGTGGCGGCGGCGCGGTGCGGTGCCCTGACGTGCAGATTTTACGGGGCGCGGGGGTACGGGGGTACGGGGGTGGGGGGGGTACGGCGACTCAGGTGCCCGGGGGCTGGGCGAGATGGCCGGGTGCGGGTGCGTGGTCCGTGCCCACCCGTTCCGCCCTGCGGAACGCCTGCCCACGAACCACGATGCGGTTGGCGCCACCGCGCATCGAACCGCCCAGACCACGAAGCGGTTGGCGTCCCGCAAGACCGACAGCCCCGACCACGAAGCGGTTGACCACCCCGCGCAACGAACCGCCCAGACCACGAAGCGGTTGGCGTCCCGCAAGACCGACCGCCCGGACCACGAAGCGGTTGACCACCCCGCGCAACGAACCACGCAGACCACCGTGCGGCCAACGCCCGCGCAGGACGGAGCGCCCCGGCCGCCGAGCGGCCGACACCCCGCAGGACCGGCCGCCCAAACCACCAAGCGGTTGACGACCCCGCGCAACGAACCACGCAGACCACCGTGCGGCCAACGCCCGCGCAGGACGGAGCGCCCCGGCCACCGAGCGGCCGACGGCCCGCAGGACCAACCGCCCAGACCACCAAGCGGTTGACCACCCCGCGCAACGCACCACGCAGACCACCGTGCGGCCAACGCCCGCGCAGGACGGAGCGCCCCGGCCGCCGAGCGGCCGACGGCCCGCAGGACCGGTCGCTCGGACCACGACGCGGTTCGCGCCGCCCTGGGGCGGGCCGGCCGGGCCGTGATGGCTCGTCGTCGGCGCGGAAGGAACCGCGGCGGGCTCTGTGGTCGGCCGCCCGGGCCAGGGGCGGCTCCCTGTCCGCGCGGCGCCGCACAGGCCGCCGTTCGCTCCCCGCCGGCGCGGGACGGCCCCGCTACTTCTCGGTCACGCCCGCCGAGTCGAACGTGGCCACCTCGTGCATCGCCCTTGCCGTGCTCTGGACCAGCGGGAGGGCCAGCAGCGCGCCCGTGCCCTCGCCCAGACGGAGGTCGAGGTCGACCAGGGGGCGCAGGCCCAGCTTGTTGAGGGCGGCGACATGGCCGGGCTCCGCGCTGCGGTGGCCCGCGATGCACGCGGCCAGGACCTCGGGCGCGATCGCGCGGGCCACCAGGGCCGCGGCGCCCGCGCTGACGCCGTCCAGGATCACCGGGGTACGCAGGGACGCGCCGCCGAGCAACAGGCCCACCATCGCCGCGTGTTCGAAGCCGCCGATCGCCGCGAGGACACCGATGGGGTCGGCCGGGTCCGGCTGGTGGAGGTCCAGGGCGCGGCGGACAACCTCGGTCTTGCGGGCGAGGGTCTCGTCGTTGATGCCGGTGCCGCGGCCGGTGACCTCGGCGGGGTCGGCCCCGGTGTAGACGGAGATGAGCGCGGCGGACGCCGTGGTGTTGGCGATGCCCATCTCCCCGGTGAGCAGGGCCTTGTTGCCGGCCGCCACCAGATCGCGGGCGGTCTCGATGCCCACCTCGATGGCCTGCTTGGCCTCCTCGCGGGTCATGGCCGGGCCGGTCGTCATGTCGGACGTGCCCGCGCGGACCTTGCGGGGCAGCAGGCCGGGCGTCGCCGGGAGTTCGGAGGCGACACCGACGTCCACCACGCACACCTCGGCCCCCACCTGGGACGCGAACGCGTTGCAGACCGCTCCCCCGCCGAGGAAGTTGGCCACCATCTGGGCGGTGACCTCCTGCGGCCAGGGAGTGACGCCCTGCGCGTGCACCCCGTGGTCGCCGGCGAAGATCGCGACGGCCGCGGGCTCCGGGATCGGCGGCGGGCACTGCCGGGACAGGCCGGACAACTGGGCGGAGATGATCTCCAGCATGCCGAGCGCGCCGGCCGGCTTGGTCATCCGCTTCTGCCGCTCCCAGGCCTCGCCGAGCGCCTTGGCGTCCAGCGGGCGGATCCCGGCGACGGTCTCGGCGAGCAGGTCGTGCGGGTCCTCCCCGGGCAGGGCACGGCGGCCGTACGTCTCCTCGTGCACCACCCAGGACAGCGGGCGCCGCTTGGACCAGCCGGCCTGCATCAGCTCGGGCTCGTCCGGGAACTCGTCGACGTAACCCACGCACAGGTAGGCGATGACCTCGAGATGCTCGGGCAGCCCCAGCGCGCGGACCATCTCGCGCTCGTCGAAGAAGCTGACCCAGCCGACGCCGAGGCCTTCGGCGCGGGCGGCGAGCCAGAGGTTCTCGACGGCGAGGGCCGCGGAGTACGGCGCCATCTGCGGCTGGGTGTGCCGGCCGAGGGTGTGGCGGCCGCCACGGGTCGGGTCGGCGGTGACGACGATGTTGACCGGGGTGTCGAGGATGGCCTCGATCTTCAGTTCCTTGAACTGCTTCGCGCGGCCCTTGGGAAGGGACTTGGCGTAGGCGTCGCGCTGGCGCATGGCCAGTTCGTGCATGCTGCGCCGAGTGTCGGCGGACCGGATGACGACGAAGTCCCAGGGCTGGGAGTGGCCGACGGAGGGCGCGGTGTGGGCGGCCTCCAGGACGCGCAGCAGCACCTCGTGCGGGATGGGGTCGCTGCGGAAGCCGTTGCGGATGTCACGGCGTTCACGCATGACCTTGAGAACGGCCTCGCGCTCGGCGTCGTCGTAGGCGGGCGCGGCCGGGCCGGTGGACTGACGTGCTTCTGCCACGGGGGCCGTGCTCTCTTCCTGCTCGGCGGCCCTGGTCTCCAGGTCCTCCGCGTGCTGTACGACATCGGGGTGGTGCGCCGCCACGGGACCGGGCTCGGCCTCGCGGGGCGCGGGGACGGTGGCGGCCTGCTCCGGCGCGTTCTCGCCCTGGTCCTGGGCGGGGAGGATCAGCGGGTGCGGCGGGGTCGGGGCGAGGTGCGGGGTGGTCGGCACCTGGCCGTCGACGGCGACGAACTCGCCGAGGGGCTGGCCCGGCGCGGGCTCCGTCGGAACGGCCGGGGCCGGGGACTCCTCCGGCTGAGCCGCGGGAGTGGGCGGGGTGCCCTGCATCTGGGGGCCGGCGAGGGGCTGGACCGGCAGCGGCTCAAGAACCTCGGGGACCTCGGGGGCGGTCTCCAACGGCGGTACGACGGCCGCCGCGGGGAACTCGGCCGGGACCTGCGGCGCAACGGCGTCCGGGGCGACGGGCGGCGCGAGGTGCTCGGCCTCCGGGGCGGCGGGGGCGGGCGGCTCAAGGGCCTCGACGACGGCCGCGGGAGCCACGGGGGCTGCCGGGGCCACGGGGGCTGCCGGGGCCGGCGCCTCGGTGACGGCCTCCTCGGGCCGCACCGGCTCGGGCAGCGCGGGCGGCGCGGTGGCCACCGGCTGACCGGCCTCGGCCAGGACCGCTTCCGGGGCGTGGACGGACTCGGGGGCGACCGCCTCCGACACCGGGACGGACTCCGGCACGACGGGCTCCACGACCTGCTCGGGCATGACAGGTTCCACGACTTGCTCGGGCACGACAGGTTCCACGAACGGCGGCTCCGGCCCGACCGGTGGCACGGGGTAAACCGGCTCGGGGTGCACCGCCTCCGGGTGCACCGCCTCGGGCGTCACGGCCTGGGCGGCCGGCTCCGGAACCGCCGCCGCCATGAGCGGACCCGCGGCCTCCGCAACGGGCACGGCCTCGGGCTCGGCCACCGCGTCAGGAGCCGGCCCGGCACCGGGCGCGGGCACCGTGTCCTGCCCCTCCAGAACCTGCGAAACCTGCGAAACCTCCGGAGCCTCCGGAATCTGCACGGCCTCCGGAATCTGCACCGCCTGCGGAGTCCGCACGGCCTGCGCAGCCTCCGCGACCACCGGCGCGGCCTCCGGCATCGCACTGGCCACCGGCCCCTGAGAACCGTCCGCAGCCTCGGCGACCTGCGGAGCCACCGGCTCGGCCACGGGTACCTGAACGCCGCCGTCGACCGACTGGGCCACGCCCTCCGGGCCGTACGCGGTCTCGGGCCACACCCCGAGATCCGCCGGTGCCTGCTGGTCGGCCGCGATGCCCGCGACGTCCGTCAGCGCGGACCCGGGCGCGAAAGTCGTGGGAGCCGCGACGGCGGAAGCCACGGAAGCAACCGTCTCCGGTGCCGGAACAACCGTTTCCGCAGCCGGGGCCTGTGCGGCCACCTGTGCCACCGGCGCTGCCTGCGGGACCGCCTGCGACGCACCCCAGGGCGCGGCGGACTGCGGCGCGGCCTCGCGCGGCGGCTGGGCGTCGAGGTACTCGGGTCCGGCCGTCGGCAGGCCGGGCTGCCGGGACGCCGGCGTGTCGGCCGGGCCCCGGTCGGCGAGGGAGCGGACCGGGCTCGCGGAGGTGTCGGGGATCGGCGGACCGAGGTGCAGCGGTCGGCGCGGGGCCGGGGTGACCGTCGGGTCGTGGGGCACGGAGAGGATCGGGGACGCCGGTACCGAGCTGGGCAGCCGGACGGCGGTGAGGTCGACCGAGCCGCTGTCCCGGCCGTCCGTCTCGTGCGGGCCGGGCTCGTGGACGGTCTCGACGACCGGTTCCGGGGCCGGCGGCGGCACTTCGTTGCCCCAGGCCCCCTGGGCGCCCGGGAGCAGCAGGTCTTCGTCCTCGGCGGGCGACTCGGAGAGGTAGGTGTACGCGCCGTGCGCGGGAACGCCCGGCTGTTCCACCATGCCTGCGCTCTCCGGCAGTCCCTCGCCCGGGACCTGGCCGGTGTCCGTCATGCGTACCCCTCGCCCATCGGTTAGTGCCTTCTACGACCAGCTCACTCGGGGCGGCGCACCGACCGCCCCACAGTGAGAACGAGCGTGCGTGCCCAGCGGCACGAACGACCCGCCGGAAAAGGCGACAAAGCCATTCAGTGGCATTGTCCCGGCCGTTCGACCGTCGCGACAGCGTGATCCGCGACAGCCCGCTGTGGACTGCGCCACGTTGCGCGTCCCCCGGTTCTGCCGTACCACACCCGTCCCAAAAGGAGCGCGTTTTCCGGATATTGGCGAACGAATTTCCGGGCCACCGGTGCGGTGCAGCGATCGGCCAGCCTACCGCGCGCAGTATGACAACAGGATCACGGGGCACGCTCGGGCAGGACGCCGCTGAGCAGGAAAGCGACGTTCCGCTCGGTCTCCGTCCAGGCCCTGGTGTCGAGTTCGACGGACTGCAGCAGGGCGCATTCGACCTGATATCCGTGCTCGGTCAGGTCGCGTCCGATGACTTCGGCCGCGTCGCGGGTGGCGGCGTGGGTGACGATGCGCTGCGGGCGCCGGTCGGCGACCGCGTTGACCACGGCCGCTCCCCCGCCGCCGACCCGGACGACGTCGGGTTCGGGCAGGTTCTCCAGCACGTGGGGCGCGCCGCCGTGCACGATCTGGAGCTGGACCCCGAACTTGCGGGCGGCCGCCTCGCTGCGGACGCAGGCCGCGAGGTCCCGGTCGACGGCGATGACGGCGGCCCCGGCGCGTGCGGCCTCGGTGGCGAACGCGCCGCTGCCGCAGCCGATGTCCCAGACGAGGTCCCCCACCCGGGGGCCCAGCCGGGCGAGTTGGGCGGACCTCAGCAGATCCGTTTCGCCTTCGCCGAGCGCGGCTCCCTCGCCGTACTCCGCGTCGGGCTGCACCCAGCCGCGCGGGCCGGCCGACGGGTCCCGGCCGGCGATCCAGCCGCCGCCCTCGCCCGCCGGCACCGGTGCGGAAGGCCCGCCGATGACGATGACGACGTTGGGGTCACGCCAGATGTGGTCGGCGGCCTTGTCGGAGGTGACGACGCTGACCTGCTCGCGGTCGGTGCCGAGTTCCTCACAGATGACGAAGGTGCGGTGGACGCCCTCCATCAGCAGGCCGAGTTCGGCGGGTCCGGCGCCGGGTGAGGTGAGGACGGCGACCTTGGCGTGGGCGCGGCACACATTCACCGCGCGGCGCAGGGTGCGCCGGTGTGCGACGACCACCTGTGCGTCGTCCCAGGGCATGCCGGCGCGGGCGAAGGCGGCGGCCACCGCGGAGACGGCGGGGACGACCTCGACCTCCAGGCCGAACTCGGGCGCGCGCAGGGTCCGTACGACACCGAAGAAGCCGGGGTCGCCGTCGGCGAGCACCACCGCGGTGCCGCGGTGGCCGGCGATGCGGCGGGCGGCGAGGGCGACGCTGCCGAGGCGGATGCGTTCGGCGGTCGGTGGCACCTCGGGGAGGGCCAGATGGTGGGCCGCGCCCGCGACGAGCGTGGCGGCGCCGAGCGCGCCGCGTCCCGCGGCGGTCAGCGGCGAGCCGTCCCAGCCGATCACCGTGACCCGGTCGGCCATCGTCGTCAGTCTCCAGAGTTTTCGCAGGTCGTCAGGGTCCGGGCCCGTGGGCGGGCCCCGTGAGAGTACCTGGTGGAGCTGTCCGGCGCGCGACGGGGCGAGTCCCGTCGGCGTCAGTTCCAGGAGGTGAAGCCGCCGCTCTCGGCGAATTCCTCGCCGGCGCCTTCCAGGTCCTCAGGGAGCAGGCTCCACACGATGAAGTCGGTGCGCACGTCCGTCCAGGTGCCGTCCTCGGTGCGCACGTGGACTATGCAGGCGTTGCGCAGCACCCCCTCGCTGATGCCGCCGATCTTCTGGGCCACCTGCTGGGAGGCGGTGTTGTCGGCGGCGGTGCGGATCTCGATGCGTTCGAGCTTCTGGTCGCCCAGGAGCCAGTGGGCGGTGGCGAGCGCGGCCTCGGAGGCGTAGCCCTCGCCGCGGGCCCAGGGGGCGATGATGTACGACAACTCGGTCGACCGGATGTGCCAGTTGGTCTTGGTCAGCTGGATGACGCCGACCAGGCGCTGGGTGAGGAACTCGGTGACCGCGAGGTCGAGGCCCCGGCCGTCGGTGCGTTCGGCGGGGGCGTACTCGGTGATCCAGTGCCGGGCCGCGTCCTCGGTGAACGGCTGGGGCACGTCGGTCCAGGCCGCGACCTGCTCGTCGTTCATCATCTCGGCCAGGGCGGGCACGTCGTCCTCGTCGAGGGGACGCAGCACCAACCGCTCCGTGTTGATGGAGATGTTGGGGAAGGTGCTAGTCATGCGCCACTCCGTAACCTTCGGAAATCCTTCAGGGCTGCGAACTGCCCAGCATGCAGCATGAAACCACCGAACGGCACGACGGGGCCCACCCGCGGTGAGCGAGTGGACCCCGTGCGTGGCGATACGCCGTATACGTGCCGTCGGAAAGACGTGTACCAGCCGTCGGAAACCCGACCGGAAAGACGATCGGAAGGGCGATCGGCAGGACGATCAGAAGGACGGGATGACCGAGCCCTGGTACTTGTCCTCGATGAACTTCTTGACCTCGGGCGACGTGAGGAGCTTGGCGAGCTTCTTCACCCGCGGGTCCTTCTCGTTGCCCTTCTTCACCGCGAGGAAGTTGCCGTAGGGACTGTTCTTCGCGGACTCCAGGACGAGGGCGTCCTTGGCGGGCTTGATACCGGCGGAGATGGCGTAGTTGCCGTTGATCACCGCGGCGTCCACGTCGTCCAGGGAGCGTGCGGTCTGGGCCGCCTCGACCTCCTTGAACTGGAGGTTCTTCGGGTTCTTGGCGATGTCCTGCGGGGTCGCCTCGGTGCCGGCGCCGTCCTTGAGGGTGATGAGCCCGTTGGCGGCCAGCAGCTTGAGGGCACGCGCCTCGTTCACCGCGTCGTTCGGGACGGCGACGGTCGCACCGCTCTTCAGCGCGTCGGCGCTCTTGACCTTGTGGGAGTAGAGGCCGAGCGGCTCCAGGTGCACCGTGACGACGGGCACGATGTGGGTGCCGCGCTTCTTGTTGAAGTCGTCGAGGTACGGCTGGTTCTGGAAGTAGTTGGCGTCCACCGAGCCGTCCTCGGTCGCCGTGTTCGGCACGATGTAGTCCTGGAACTCCTTGACCTCCAGGTCGAGTCCGGCCTTCTTCGCCAGGTTGTCCTTGACGTAGTTCAGGATCTCGGCGTGCGGGGTCGGGCTCGCGGCGACGACCAGCGGGCCGCTGTAGTCGGCGGAGGCGGAGTCCTTGTCCGAGCCGCAGGCGGTGAGCCCGAAGGTGAGGGCTCCGGCGGCGAGGACGGCGGTGGTGATTTTGGCGGTGTTACGCACGAAAAGTGCCTTTCCTTAAGGGTGGAGCGACCCCGCGATGGGTGGTGCGGGGAAATCTGAAGGGGTGCCGAAGAGGCTCAGACGGTCTTGCCGGTGGCCGTGGCGGCCTTCAGCAGCCGCAGCTTCGGCACCGGCCCGGACGCACCGCCGCGGCGGTGCAGGGAGCGGGCCGCGTAGTCGCCGGCGAACTGGATGAGGGAGATGACGACGGCGAGGATCGCCACGGTGATCCACATCAGCTGGGTCTCGAAGCGCTGGTAGCCGTAGCGGATCGCGATGTCGCCGAGGCCGCCGGCACCGACCGTGCCGGCCATGGCCGAGTAGCCGATGAGCGCGACGATCGTGGTCGTGGTGGAGGAGATCAGCGAGGGCAGCGACTCGGGCACCAGGACCTTGCGTACGACGGTCCAGGTGTTGCCCCCCATCGACTGCACGGCCTCGACGAGCCCGCCGTCCACTTCGCGGACAGCCGTCTCGACCAGCCGCGCGAAGAACGGGATCGCGCCGATGGCGAGCGGCACGATGGCCGCCTCACGGCCGATGGTCGTCCCGGTGATCGAGCGCGTGAAGTTCATCAGCGCGACCATCAGGATGATGAACGGCATCGAGCGGGCGATGTTCACGATCTGGCCGATGACCTTGTTGGCCAGCACGTTCTGGAGCAGTCCGCCGCGGTCGGTGAGGACGAGCAGGACGCCGAGCGGGAGTCCGCCGACGACGGCGATCAACGTGGACCAGCCGACCATGTAGAGCGTGTCCCAACACGCCTGGGACAGCAGCGGCTGCATCTCGGACCAGCTCACTTGGCACCTTCCTTCACCAGCGCGGACTCCTGGCCCACCACGTCGATCTGCAGGCCCTGTTCGCGCAGGAAGCCGATGGGCACCACGTTGTCCTCGTAGCGGCCGGGCAGTTCGATGCGCATCCGGCCGATCTGGAGGCCGCCGACGGTGTCGATGGCCGCGCCGAGGATCGATATGTCGATGTTGTAGGTACGGGAGAGCTGGGAGATGACCGGCTGGGTGGCGGCCTCGCCGTGGAAGGTGACGTCGAGGACGGTGCGGTCGTCGCCGGAGGCCTCGCCGCCGACCGGGAACAGCGCGGCGGCCAGCTCGGACCCGGGGGTGCCGAGCAGCTCGCTGACGGTCCCGGACTCGACGACGCGTCCCTTCTCCATGAGGGCGGCCGAGTCGCAGATCGACTTCACCACGTCCATCTCGTGCGTGATGAGCAGCACGGTCAGGCCCAGCTGCCGGTTCAGGTCGCGCAGCAGCTGGAGGATGGAGCGGGTGGTCTCCGGGTCGAGGGCGCTGGTGGCCTCGTCGGAGAGCAGCACCTTGGGGTCGCCGGCGAGTGCGCGGGCGATGCCGACGCGCTGCTTCTGGCCGCCGGAGAGCTGGGCCGGGTAGGCCTTCGCCTTGTCGGCGAGTCCGACCAGGTCGAGCAGCTCCAGCGCCTTGCGGGAACGTTCCTTCCCCGACGTGCCGAGGATTTCGAGCGGCAGCTCGACGTTGTCCTGGACGGTCCGGGTGGAGAGCAGGTTGAAGTGCTGGAAGACCATGCCGATACGGCTGCGCGCCTGCCGGAGCTCCCGGCCGGCCCGGGGGCCGCGCCCGGCGAGGGCGGTGAGGTCCTGGCCGTCGACCGTCACGGTGCCGGCGGTGGGACGCTCCAGGAGGTTGACGCAGCGGATGAGCGAGGACTTGCCGGCGCCGGACTGGCCGATCACGCCGTACACCTCGCCCTCGCGGACGTGCAGATCGACGCCGTCGAGGGCGGTGACCTCGCGGCCGCGGGAGCGGTAGACCTTGGTCAGGCCCGTTGTGGTGATCACTGGGATTCCATCACTGTTGAGTACGCGGGCGTGGGTGTGCCCTGGTACGGGAGGGAAAATGTGCGCGGGGCAGCGGGGTCACATACGGCTCACGGCGTACGGACAGGCCACGGCGGCGGCTCGCTTCGGGGCGCGAGGCTCTGGGGTGGTGCGGGGGCCCTCTAGAAGGCGCACATTCGACACATACAACGAGCACCGGGCGTCATGGTCGCCTCGGTCGCAGGGGTGCGGTCGCTCGTCGTGGTCATGCGATCAGTAAACCAGACCTACGGTCCTGACAGCCCGCCGCTGTCCGCATGCTGGACAGCGGCGGACGTCCGTCAGCGGCGCGTCGAGATCTCGACGCGGTGGTCGGTGACCAGCGCCGACAGGGCCGAGAGGTCCTCTACCACGAGGTCCGCGTCCAGCTCCCGCGCCGGGTGGGTTGTGGCCAACGCCACGGTGGTCATCCCGGCGGCGCGGCCCGCCTGGAGCCCGGCCGGGGCGTCCTCGAAGACCACGCAGCGGGCCGGGTCGACGCCCAGCCGGCGGGCGGCGAGGAGGTAGGGCTCGGGGTCGGGCTTGCCGCGGGTGACGTCGTCGGCGGCTATCAGCGTCTTGGGCCGTATCCCGACCGCGTCCAGGCGGGCCTCGGCGAGCCGGCGGGTGGCCGAGGTGACGACGGCCCAGCGGTCGGCGGGGAGGGAGTCGAGGAAGGCGGCGGTGCCGGGGAGCAGCCGGACGCCGTCGCCCGGGACGTCCTCCACCTCCAGCTGCTCGACCCGGGCGACGGCCTCCGGGACGAGGTGGGCGGGGAGCAGGTCGGCGACGATGTCCGCGGCGGTCCGGCCGTGCAGTTCGACTCGGGCGAACTCCTCGGTGACGCCGTACTCCGCCGCCCAGCGGATCCAGCAGCGCTCCACGGACTCCAGGGAGGAGACCAGGGTGCCGTCATTGTCGAAAAGCAGGGCTTGTGCGCGGATCGTCATGGTCCAGACCCTACGGCGTACGGCAGGGGCGACGGCGTGGGGCCGTTTCCGCCGTAATAAGGTCACCGCATGCTCAATGCCCTGTTGCTGGTGACCGGCGTCGCCGCACTGCTGCTCGCCGCGTGGTGCGGCTGGGCCGCCTACCGGGACCAGCCGACGAAGGACTGGCACTTCATCGGGATGGCCGTGGTGTCGGTGCTGGCGGTGATCCAGCTGGTGGCCGGGATCGTGCTGCTGACCCGCGGCGACAAGCCGGCACAGGGTACGACGATCTTCGTGGCGTATCTGCTGGGCGCGTTCGCGTGCGTCCCGGCGGCGGGGTTCATGTCGCTGGCCGAGCGGACCCGGTGGGGCTCCGTGACGGTCGCCGCGGGCGGTGTGGTGCTGGCCGTGCTGGAGGTGCGGCTCTATGACATCTGGGGAGGGTGAGATGACGACCGTGGAGCAGAGGCCGAAGCGGCTCACCAGTGGGCCGGGCACGCTTCTTGTGTGGTTCTACGGCGTGATGGTCGTCGGGGCCGTGTCGCGATCTGCTTACCAGATCGCGACCGAGTTCGACCGGGCGCCGCTCGCGTACTCGCTGTCGGCGGTCGCGGGGGTGGTGTACGCGTTCATCACGTACACGCTGGTGCGGGGCGGCGAGACGGCCCGCAGGGTGGCGCAGGTGTGCTGCGCCGCCGAGCTTGCGGGGGTGTTGATCGTGGGTACGTGGACCCTCGTCGACTCTTCTGCGTTCCCGGATGCGACCGTGTGGTCGGACTACGGGATGGGGTACGTGTTCATTCCTGTGCTGTTGCCGCTTTCCGCGTTGTACTGGTTGCGGAAGGGCGCCCAGGGGGCGAAGAGCTGAGGAGCGTGTGCGGCTGACGGTCCCGTCGTGGCTGGTCGCGCAGTTCCCCGCGCCCCTTTCGGGGCGCTCCGGTGCGGGGCGTTGAGAAGTCAGGCCGTTGTCGCGTATGTGCTGGCCGGCTTCTCCAGGACGATCATCGGCACGCCGTCCGCGCCCTTGGACGTGCCTACCGTTTCGTAGCCGACCCGGCGGTACAGGCGGAGGTTGCCCTCGCTGCGGTGGCCCGTGAAGAGGCGGAACTTCTTGGCTCCGCGTTCCTCGGCCAGGGCCCCTTCCGCCACGCGCAGCAGCCGCGCGCCGATGCCGTGGCCCTGCAGGCGGGGGTGGACACAGAGCTTGCCGATGGCGGCGGCGCCGTCCTCGGTGACCGAGCCGCGGACCGAGCCGACGACCTCCTCGCCGAGCCGGGCGACGAAGACGCAGTCGGACGCGACCTCCTGGCGGACCGAGTCGAGGCTCTGGACGAGCGGGTCGATGCGGTAGTTGCCGTACAGCGCCGCCTCGCTCTGGAAGCACAGGTACTGGAGCCTGAAGATCTGCTCTACATCCTGCTCGGTCGCCACCGAGATGGTCACGCTCATGCCCATGTGCGCACGCCTCCCGCTCACCTGATCGCTTGTCGTCCTCACTCCTATCCCCGCGCTTCGCGGGACGCAACCTCCGGCGTCAACAATCGGCGCAGACATCCCAGACATCTGGAACGTTCCGGTCCCAGACTGCCCTGTGAGATACCCAACTCCCCTGCGATCTCCCGGTATGTCAGGTCTTTCGGGGAGAGCAGGGCCTGGAGGAGTCGGGGGCAGCGGCCGGGGAGGCGGGCGACCGCCTCGCGCACGGCACGGCGGTGGGCGGTGGTGAGGACGCGCTGTTCGGGCGTGGGGGTGGCGTGGTCGGCGGGATCGGTGCCGTAGGGGCGTTCATGGCGTGTCGTACGGCGGGTGCGGCGGGACTCGGCACGGACGGCTCTGCGCAGCCAGTCCTCGGGGGCCCGGGGCGGGCCGTGCGCCGCCAGCCGCTCCAGGAGGCGGAGCCAGACCGTCTGTTCCAGGTCTCCGGGGTCGCTGCCGCAGGCATACGCCTCGGCCGAGGCCTCGGCGGTGAGCAGCGGGCCCAGGGAGGCAACCAGGTCGTCCGTCATGTGCGGGACGACGCGGCCGCCCCGGGACAGGTTGCCGGGGCGGCCGGGAGTCACCCCCAACGGGGTGCGGGGGCTCAGCCGTTGACGAAGGCGTCGCGGGCCAGGATCGCGGTGTCGGCGTTGTCCGAGAAGACGCCGTCGATACCGGTCTCGAAGTACGTCTGGAAGACCGGGAAGACGTCGCCGTACGCGGTGACGTCGCTGCCCTTGCGGTAGGCCGGCGGCAGGAAGGGGTTCTCGTTGCGCATGGTGTAGGGGTGCAGGACCAGGCCCACCTTGTGCGCGTCCGCGACCAGCGTGCTCGGCGTGGTGAAGTCGCCATTGGCGTCCTTCGGGATGACCAGGTCGAGGGTCGGGCCGATGCCCTGCGCGTAGCCGGCGATCTCCCGCAGGCCCTTCGGCGTGATCAGGTCGGCGACGGTGCGCGGGTCGCCGGTCGCGACGAAGTCGTAGGGCTGGGTGTTCGCCGCGGACAGCAGGACGACCAGCGGGTTGTCGAGCAGCGTGTTCAGGCGCTGGATGCTGGTCGGCTCGAAGGACTGCAGGATGACCGGCGAGTTCCGCTTGTCCTTGCCGTACTTGCGCAGCAGCTTGGCGACCCGCTCCTCAAGCCCGAGGCCCAGCTTGCGGAAGTAGGTGGGGTGCTTGGTCTCGGGGTAGATCCAGACCTGCTTGCCGCGCTTGCGGGTCTGCTCGTCCTGCCACTTGAGGACTTCCTCGAAGGTGGGGATCTCCCAGTGACCGTTGTAGAGCGTGTTGTGCGGGCGGTTGGCCGGGATGCGCTCGATCGCGCGCAGCGTCTTCAGCTCGGCGAGCGTGAAGTCCTCGGTGAACCAGCCGGTGGTGGGGATGCCGTCCAGGACCTTGGTGGTCTTGCGGTCGGCGAACTCCTTGTGGTCGGCGACGTCCGTGGTGCCGCCGATCTCCGGCTCGTGGCGGCAGACCAGGTGGCCGTCCCTGGTGGGGACGAGGTCACCGGCCTCGACTATGTCGGCGCCGAGGTCGAGGGCCAGGTTGTAGGAGCCGAAGGTGTGCTCCGGGCGGTAGCCGCTGGCGCCGCGGTGGCCGATGATCGTCGGCTTGGGCAGGCTCTTCAGGCCGCCGTGGCCGTGGCCGGACCGCTTCGCCTCGGCCGCTCTGGCGGCGCCGGGCAGTCCGAGGACCGCTCCGCCGGCGCCGAGCACCGCGGCGCCGAGCAGTGCCCGCCGTCCGGTCATGCCGTTCACCTGTGTCCGCTCGTTCGAGTCGTCCGTGTTCATGAGCGCTCTCCTGACCTTCGCCCTTCGATGCCGGCTGATCGTAGGGCTGCGGACGTGACCGACGGGAGACCGCCGGCCCAACGGCCGGATGACTCCGTATGGCTGATGGGCGGCGCGTCATGACGGTCCGTCGGCGACTTCCGTCACATCGCCGAGGCCGCGCCGCAAGCTGTCTCCCGGGCGGCACCGCAGGTAAACCCGCGTCAACAGTGCGTAAGACCTCGGTGAACCGGCCGTCCTCGATGTGCGCTCCCCAGGGAGCCGCGAGTAATGTCCTCACCTGCACAGACTCATACCGCCCCTCGACATCGGAGGACCCGTTGTCCCGCTTCGCGCTCATCAAGGCAGTGCTCGGACCGATCATGCGCCTGATGTTCCGCCCCCAGGTGGAGGGCGTGGAGCACATCCCGGGGGACGGTCCGGTCATCCTCGCCGGGAACCACCTCACGTTCATCGACTCGATGATCCTGCCGCTCGTGAGCAAGCGGCAGGTGTTCTTCATCGGCAAGGACGAGTACGTCACCGGGAAGGGTTTCAAGGGCCGGCTGATGGCCTGGTTCTTCACCGGCGTCGGCATGATCCCGGTGGACCGCGACGGCGCGAGCGGCGGTGTCGCCGCGCTGATGACCGGTAAGCGGATCCTGGACGAGGGCCGGATCTTCGGGATCTACCCGGAGGGCACCCGCTCCCCCGACGGCCGGCTGTACCGGGGCCGTACCGGCATCGCGCGGCTGACGCTGATGACCGGCGCGCCGGTGGTGCCCTTCGCGATGATCGGCACCGACAAGCTGCAGCCGGGCGGCGCGGGCATCCCGCGGCCGGGCAAGGTCACCGTCCGGTTCGGCGAGGCCATGGAGTTCTCCCGGTACGAGGGGATGGACCGGGACCGCTATGTGCTGCGGGCCGTGACCGACTCGGTGATGGCCGAGGTCATGCGGCTGTCCGGGCAGGAGTACGTGGACATGTACGCCACCAAGGCGAAGGCCGCCTGACACTCTTTCGGCGCAAGGGCACGGACCGGGGTCCGTGCCCTTCTGTCTGCCATCCGCCTGACATCCGTCCACGTCCGCCTCGCGGTGGAATCTGGCCCGACACTTCGGTCATTCCTTCGCATTTCCCGGCCATATGAGCACACAGCATGTCTTATTCAGACATGCAGAAACCTTCTCGGCGTACCCTGCTCAGTGCTCCGTTCGCTGCCGCCGGCGCGGGGCTCCTGGCTGCTTGTTCCGACTCCGACTCCCCCTCGCGCTCCGGCCCGCAGCACACGGTCCGGACCGCCGCGTTCGTCCCGCAGGGACCCAAGGGGTTCGTCAACCCGTCGGATCCAGAGGTGCTCGCGACCGAGCGGAAGCGCGGCTCCGGCCCCGTCCGCATGGTCACGTTCACGGCCGCCGAGAGCATGCTGGACCTGGGCGGGCGGTCGGTGCACAGCTGGGCGTACAACGAGTCGGTCCCGGGCCCGCTGGTGCGTGTCACCGCCGGTGACGTCCTGAGCCTGACCGTCAGCAACCGGCTGACCGAGAAGACCACGCTGCACGCCCACGGGGTGCGGCTGCGCTGCGACATGGACGGCGTTCCGGACCTGACCCAGCCGTCCATCGCGCCGGGGACGGACTTCGTCTACCGCTTCGTCGCCGCCCACCCGGGCACCTATCTGTTCCACTCGCACGTCGGCATGCAGCCCGACCGTGCCCTGTACGCGCCGTTCATCGTCGACGACCCGAAGGAGCCCCTCGCCTACGACAAGGAATGGGTCGTCGTCCTGGACGACTGGGTGGACGACATCGACGGCTCCAACCCCGAGCAGGTGCTCGACCAGCTCAAGCCCGGCGGCTCCATGGCGATGCACATGGGGATGGGCATGGGCCCCGGCCAGAGCAGCCCGAGCCCGCGCCGGTCGGCGGCCGCGCCCTCCGCGCCGTCCAAGTCCAAGAAGCGGATGGGCCCGGACCGGGTGCTGCGCGACTCCCACAGCAGCATGCTGCACGGCGAGGGCGGCAACGTCGCCTACCCTCACTACCTGGTCAACGGGCGGCTGCGCACCGACCCCTCCGTCTTCCGCTGCCGCCCCGGCGACCGCATCCGGATCCGGATCATCAACGCGGGCTCCGAGACGGCCTTCCGGGTCGCGCTCGGCGACCACCCCATGACCGTCACCCACACCGACGGCTACCCCGTCCAGCACACGAAGACCGACGCCCTGCTCATCGGCATGGCCGAGCGGTACGACGTCCTCGTCACCGCCAAGGACGGCGTCTTCCCGCTCGTCGCACTCGCCGAGGGCAAGAAGGGCAAGGGCCTCGCGGTCCTCCGTACCGACCAGGGAAGAAACCTTCCGGCGCCGGATGTCCGCCCGACCGAGCTGGACCGTGAGATCGTGCAGGCCCGCCGGCTGCTGCCGGCCGAGTCCGTCCGCATGGACGACCGGAAACCCGACCGCGACCTGCGGATCAGGATCACGGGCACGATGGAGAGGTACGACTGGGGGTTCGACCACAAGACGTACGACGTGCGGCAGCGGCATGCGGTGCGGGCCGGTGAGCGGGTGCGGCTGACGCTCATCAACGCGACCGACATGTGGCATCCGATGCATCTGCACGGGCACACGTTCGCGGTCACCGGGCTGAACTCGGAGGGAGCCCGGAAGGACACGACGATCGTCCTGCCGCACCGCAAGCTGGTGCTCGACTTCGACGCCGACAACCCCGGGCTGTGGATGCTGCACTGCCACAACCAGTACCACTCGGAGAGCGGCATGATGACGGTGCTCGGTTACCAGAAGTGATGCGTCACGCCGACGGGGCGCCTTCCAGTTCCTGCCCCTTCAGCAGGAACCAGGCCGCCACCGCCGTGGCCAGCAGGACCGCGGCGCCCGCGCCCGAGGCCAGGTGCAGGCCGTGGACGAAGGAGTCCCGGGCCGCCGCCAGCATCTCGGTCGCCGTCTGCGGGGGCATGGCCGTCGACGCCTGCACCGCCGCGCCCAGGGATTCGTGGGCGGCGGCCGGGGTGCCCGCCGGGCCCGGGAAACCGCGGTAGACGCCCATCACGATCGAGCCGAGCAGGGCGATGCCCAGCGCCGCGCCCAGTTCGTACGCCGTCTCGGAGACCGCCGAGGCGGCGCCGGCCTGGTCCTTGGGGACGCTGGAGAGGATCACGTCCGCCGTCACCGTGAAGGAGAATCCGGCACCGACGCCGACCACCAGGAGGGCCGCGCCGAGGATCGGGTAGCCGGTGGACTGCGAGAGCGTGGTCAGGGTCGCGAGGGCCACACCGACGGCGGCCAGGCCACCGGAGACCACCGCCCGCACCGAGTGACGGCGGGCCGCCCGGCCGGCCACCAGGCCCGCCGCCACCGCGCCGACGGCCGCCGGGAGTTCGGCCAGGCCCGCCTCGAACGGGTGCCTGCCCTGGACAAGTTGCAGGTACTGGGAGAGGAAGAACACCAGGCCCGACATGCCGAGCACGGTCAGCAGGTCGGCGAGGACCGCGCCGCTGAAGCCGCGCCCGCGGAACAGCCGCATGTCCAGCAGGGGCTTGGGCAGGGTGAGCTGGCGGCGGACGAAGCCGAAGAGGGCCGCGGTGCCGAGGAGGGCGGTGGCCGCGGTGACTCCGTTGAGGCCGTGGGTCGCGGCCTCCTTCACCGCGTACACGACCGCGATCATGCCGACCAGCGACAGGACGACACTGATCAGGTCCCAGGGGCCGGGGTCGGGGTTGCGGGACTCGGGGAGCGTCCTGATGCCGACGAGGACCAGGACCACCATCACCGGCAGGTTGATCAGGAAGACCGAGCCCCACCAGAAGTGTTCGAGCAGGAAGCCGCCCACGATCGGGCCCACGGCCGTACCGGCGGAGGCGGTGGCGCCCCAGATGCCGACGGCGAGGCTGCGCTCGCGCGGGTCGTGGAAGAGGTTGCGGATCAGGGCGAGGGTGGCGGGCATCAGGGTCGCGCCTGCCACGCCCAGCAGGGCGCGGGCCGCGATCATCGTCCCGGGGGTCGTCGCGTACGCGTTCAGGACGGATATCGCACCGAACGCCGTGGCGCCGCCGAGCAGGATCCGCTTGCGGCCGATGCGGTCGCCGAGGCTGCCCATGGTGACCAGCAGTCCCGCGATGACGAACGAGTAGACGTCACCGATCCACAGCAGCTGGGTGCCGGAGGGCTCGAGGTCTTCGCTGATGAAGGGGGTCGCGAGACCGAGGACGGTCGCGTCCACGGCCACGAGCAGCACGGCGAGCACCAGGACGCAGAGCGCGAGCCAGCGGCCCGGGCGCTTCTCCTCGGTGTCCTTGGCGATCGCCGGCCGCACCGTGCTGGTCATGATTCCTCTCTTCGTCGTGCACCGCCGAGCAGCAGCTCGACGATCATGTGGGTGAAGTCCTTGGGGGCGACCCTGCCCTCCGTCACCGCCCAGGCGGCGGAGGCCAGCAGGCCGTACAGCGCCTCGGTGAGCCAGGCGGGGGTGAGGTCGATACGGAACTCGCCGCTCTGCTGGCCGCGCCGGAAGAGGGCCGCGATGCGGTCGTCGATCCGGGTCCAGCCCTGGTTCTGCTGCTCGCCCTCGAACAGCTGGTTCTCGGTGTAGAGGAAGGCCAGGAGCCCGGCGGCCGGTTCGATCTCGCGGACCAGGCGGCGCACGGCGTCGGCCGCCGGGCCCTCGTCCAGGCGGGCCGTGTCCAGAGCCGCCTCGCACTCCTCGATACCGAGCGCCTCCAGCGCGCGCACGAGCGCGTCCCGGCCCGCGAAGTGCCGGTGCAGGGTGGCCCGGCTGATCCCGGCGGCTTTGGCGACCTCGTCCATGGTCGCGGTGGATCTGCGGGTCAGCAACGCGGCTGCGCTGCGCAGCACCTGCTCACGGTCGAGGGCCATGAGACAAGAGTAACCCATGTGAGACAGATCTGTCTCATGCTGGGCATGCGTGAGTCACGAGAAGGCTGGTCAGGGGTGGTTCCGCGTCAGTGCCAGGGCAGGCTGCCGCGGCGCTCCCAGTAGACGTGCGGGTCCTCGGCCAGGGCGGCGAGCCGGGTCAGCTGGTCCTCGTCGAGGTCGACGGCGGCCGCGTGCAGGTTGGAGGCGAGCTGGGTGAGCGTCGCCGCGCCGGACAGGACGACTCCGGCCCAGGGCTGTCGCAGTACGACGGCGAGGGCCACGGCGTCACAGCCGAGACCGGTCTCCTCGGCCACGGCCCGCAGCGCGTCGGGGGCGTGCGAGGCGGCCAGCCTGCCATTGGCCATGCCCTCCTTCACGATCACCGTCAGTCCGGCGTCGTGCGCCTCCGCGAGGGCCGGTCCGGCCGAGGTCTCCAAGGCGTTGTACGTCGACTGGACGGTACGGAAGAGGGGCTCGCCGTCGACCGTGACGGCGAGGGCGGCACGGATGGCGTCGGCCTGGGCGGGGCCGCTGGTGGAGAAACCGACGGTGAGGCCGGTGGCCGCCGCTTCCGCGAGGCGGGCGTGCAGTTCCTTGTCGGTGAGGGCCGGGCTGTCCGGGGTCACCGAGTGGATCTGGTAGAGGTCGAGATGGTCGCCGAGGAGTTCGGCGGTCTCGGCGCGCTGGCGGTCGTAGGTCTGGACGCTGTGGTCCTTGACCTCGTGCGTCTCGGCGTCCGCGGACCAGTCGGCGGTGTAGGTGTAGCCCCATTTGCTGCCGACGACCACGTCGGCGGCGGCGTCGGGGCGGGCGGTCAGCCAGTCGGCGAGGAACTCCTCGGAACGGCCGTAGGAGCGGGCCACGTCGAAGTAGCGGACGCCCTGGGCGTAGGCGGCGTCGAGGAGTTCGTGCGTGCGGCGGCGGAGGGCGCCGACACTGCGGTCCTCGCCGAGGTCCTCTTCGCGGCCGAGGTTGATGTAGCCGGGGCGGCCGACCGCGGCGAGGCCGAGGCCGATGTGGGCGGTCGGGGTGGTCGCGGTCGCCAGGCGGGCGAAGGGCATCGCGGGCTCCGTTTCGGTCGGCTCCGGTTCGGCTCCGGTTCGGCTCCTGACCAACGTAACCCGCGATGACCTTGGCTTCAGCGCTCGGGTGGTGCGGTGTGTTCGCGGGTGCGGACGCACTGTGGCCGGTCGCGCAGTTCCCCGCGCCCCTTTCAGGCCCGCTGTCGGGCCGTTGCCCAGGCGTGCTGGTCCGCTACATCCGCCTTCACCTCCGCCAGCTGGATCGCGACCGCGCTCGGGGCCGTGCCGCCCCGGCCGTTGCGGGAGGCGAGGGCGCCGGGGACGTTGAGGACCGAGCGGACCTCGGGGGTCAGGTGGGCGGAGATCTTCGCGAACTGGTCGTCGGTCAGTTCGTCCAGTTCCTTGTTCTCGGCCTCGGCCGCCTTGACGCACTCGCCGGCCACCTCGTGGGCCACGCGGAACGGGACGCCCTGCTTGACCAGCCACTCCGCGATGTCGGTGGCCAGCGAGAAGCCGGCCGGGGCCAGTTCCTCCATGCGCTCGCGGTTGACGGTGAGGGTGGCCATCATGCCGGTGAAGGCGGGGAGCAGGACCTCCAGCTGGTCGCAGGAGTCGAAGACCGGCTCCTTGTCCTCCTGGAGGTCGCGGTTGTAGGCCAGGGGCAGGGCCTTGAGGGTGGCCATGAGGCCGGTCAGGTTGCCGATCAGGCGGCCGGACTTGCCGCGGGCCAGCTCCGCGATGTCCGGGTTCTTCTTCTGGGGCATGATCGAGGAGCCCGTGGAGAACGCGTCGTGCAGGGTCACGAAGGAGAACTCCTTCGTGTTCCAGATGATGATCTCCTCGGCGATCCGGGAGAGGTTCACCCCGATCATCGCCGTGATGAAGGCGAACTCCGCCACGAAGTCGCGGGAGGCCGTGCCGTCGATGGAGTTGGCGGAGCTGCCGTGCTCGAAGCCGAGGTCCTTCGCCACCGCCTCCGGGTCCAGGCCGAGCGAGGAGCCCGCGAGGGCGCCGGAGCCGTACGGGGAGACGGCCGTGCGCTCGTCCCACTGGTGCAGCCGCTCGGCGTCCCGGGACAGGGACTGGACGTGGGCCAGGACATGGTGCGCGAAGAGCACCGGCTGGGCGTGCTGGAGGTGGGTGCGGCCGGGCATGGCCACGTCCGGGTGGGCCTCCGCGAGGCCGATCAGGGCGTCCTGGAGGTCGGCGATCAGGCCGCCGATCACCCGGGCGTGGTCCCGGAGGTACATCCGGAAGAGGGTCGCGACCTGGTCGTTGCGGGAACGGCCGGCCCGCAGCTTGCCTCCGAGGTCGGGGCCGAGGCGCTCCAGCAGGCCGCGCTCCAGAGCCGTGTGGACGTCCTCGTCGGCGATGGTGCCCACGAAGGTGCCGGCGGCGACATCGGCCTCCAGCAGGTCGAGGCCGGCGATCATGCGCTGGAGTTCGTCCTCGGTGAGCAGGCCCGCCTTGTGCAGCACGCGCGCGTGGGCACGCGAACCGGCGATGTCGTAGGGCGCGAGCCGCCAGTCGAAGTGGACGGACGCGGACAGCTTCGCCAGGGCCTCGGCGGGACCGTCGGCGAAACGGCCGCCCCAGAGCCGAACGTCACCGCTGTTGCTGCTCACTTGCGTTGCTCCTAGAGAGATACGGATGTGGCGCCGCCTCCCCGGCCATGAACGGGGAGGCGGTTGTCACGCTACTGCTCGGGCGAGGTCGCGTCGGGCTACGCCCGCAGTTGACGCTGCGCGGCGATCTTCGACGACAGGCTGTAGATGTCGATGAAGCCCTTGGCCGCGGCCTGGTCGAAGGTGTCGCCGGTGTCGTAGGTGGCGAGGTTGAAGTCGTAGAGGGAGGACGCGGAGCGGCGGCCGGTGACGACCGCCCGGCCGCCGTGCAGGGTCATCCGGATGTCGCCGGTGACGTACTGGTTCGCCTCGTCGACGAAGCCGTCCAGGGCGCGCTTGAGCGGGGAGAACCACAGGCCGTCGTAGACGAGTTCGCCCCAGCGCTGCTCCACCTGCCGCTTGTAGCGGGCGAGTTCGCGCTCGATGGTGACGTTCTCCAGTTCCTGGTGGGCCGTGATGAGCGCGATGGCGCCCGGGGCCTCGTACACCTCGCGGGACTTGATGCCCACGAGCCGGTCCTCGACCATGTCGATGCGGCCGACGCCCTGGGCGCCCGCGCGCTGGTTCAGCTCCTGGATGGCCTGGAGCACGGTGACGGGCTTGCCGTCGATCGCCACCGGGGCACCCGCCTGGAAGGTGATGACCACCTCGTCGGGCTCGCGCGGGGTGGCCGGGTTCTGCGTGTACTCGTAGATGTCCTCGATCGGGCCGTTCCAGATGTCTTCCAGGAAGCCGGTCTCGACGGCGCGGCCGAAGACGTTCTGGTCGATGGAGTACGGGGACTTCTTGGTGGTCGCGATCGGGAGGCGCTTCGCCTCGCAGAAGGCGATCGCCTTGTCGCGGGTCATCGCGTAGTCGCGGACCGGGGCGACGCAGGTCAGGTCGGGGGCGAGGGCGACGATGCCGGCCTCGAAGCGGACCTGGTCGTTGCCCTTGCCGGTGCAGCCGTGGGCGACCGTGGTGGCGCCGTGCTTGCGGGCGGCGGCGACCAGGTGCTTGACGATCGCCGGCCGGGAGAGGGCGGAGACCAGTGGGTAGCGGTCCATGTAGAGGGCGTTGGCCTTGACCGCCGGGAGGCAGTACTCCTCGGCGAACTCGTCCCTGGCGTCGGCGACCTCGGCCTCGACCGCGCCGCACGCGAGCGCGCGCTTGCGGATGACGTCCAGGTCCTCGCCGCCCTGGCCGACGTCCACCGCGACGGCGATGACCTCGGCGTCCGTCTCCTCGGCGATCCAGCCGATGGCGACGGAGGTGTCCAGCCCGCCGGAGTAGGCGAGTACGACGCGCTCGGTCATGGGTCCCTCCTCACGTCCATCCACTTGCTATGCATGAGTATGCAGAGCTCTGCATGATTCGTCAATCCAACCCGCTCCGGTCACGGAGACCCGGGGGGGGGCGCGCCGGAGATTTATGAAAGGGACTTGAACAAACGAAACCGCTTTCTCGTACCTATGCCTGAACGCCGGCGCCACATTTGTAAACCCACCTCTGACCCAAGTGAGGCATCCGCATGTCCAGGGCTCTTCGGAAGTACAACAAGCGTCGCGTGGCACTCATCGGCGGTGCCGCCGCCGTGGCGCTGTCCGGTGCGGTCATCGCCGGTTCGGCCCTCGCCGGTACGCCCGACCAGAGCAGTGGCACGGGCAACGCGCGCACCCTCGCCGCCTCGGCCTCCACCATCACCTGCCCGGACGTCGCCTCGCGGCTGCCCGCGATCCCCGCCTCCGCGAAGGCCGAGGTCGACCGCAACCTCACGCTCCTCCAGACGCAGATCCAGGAGGCCGACAAGCGGCTGGTCGACACGGTGGGCCAGGGCGGGCCGAACTTCGTGAACAACGCGATCCTCGGCCCCCTCAAGGACAAGCGGGTGGCGACCGTCAACCGGATCGCGACGGCGATCGGCCGTACGGCCGCCAAGCCGACCGGCCTGGACGCGCTGGCGCCGTGCACCCTGAACGCGAGCGGGACCGGCACGAACACCGGCAGTGGCGCGAGCACGGGCAGCGGCACGGCGACGGGCACGGCCTCGGCCACGCCGAGCACGGCGGCCACCCAGCAGCAGTCGACCGGCGGCACCGGCACGAGCGGCTCCACGGTGGGCACGATCACCTGCCCGGACGTCGCCTCGCGGCTGCCCGCGATCCCCGCCTCCGCGAAGGCGGAGGTCGACCGCAACCTCACCCTGCTCCAGACTCAGATCGACGAGGCCGACAACCGGCTTCGGACCACGGTCGGCCAGGGCGGCCCGAACTTCGTGAACAACGCGATCCTCGGCCCCCTCGCGGACAAGCGGAAGTCGACCATCGACCGGATCGCGATCGCGATCGGCCGTACGTCGGCCAAGCCGACCGGCCTCGACTCCCTGGCCGCCTGCACGCTCACCAAGTGACGTGACAGGCAGCTGTGGCCGCCCCGTGTACAGCGCCGGCCGGGGCGGCCACAGTGGTGTCCGAAGGGCTGAGGCCCGCCCGGGGCGTCCGAGGGGCTTGAGGCCCGCCTGGGGCGTCCGAGGGGCCGAGGCCCGCCCGGGGCGTCCGGATGCCGGAATTGCTCAGCCGCCCGAAGTGAATGCGCCGACAATTGCCCGGTATGGGAAAGACCTATGAGCGCATCGACGGCAGGCTCCGCACGTTCATCGAGGAACAGCCCCTGTTCTTCACCGCCACCGCCCCGCTCGCGGGCGACGGCACCGTCAACCTCTCCCCCAAGGGCCTCAAAGGCTCCTTCGCGGTGCTCGACGAACACACCGTGGCCTACCTGGACTTCGCCGGCTCCAACGCCGAGACCATCGCCCATCTGCGGGAGAACGGCCGCATCACCCTGATGTGGTGCGCGTTCCAGGGCCCGCCGAACATCGTGCGGGTGCACGGCCGCGGCGAGCCGGTCTTCCGCGACGACCCGCGCTACGGCGAACTGCTGACCCGTTTCCCCGGCATCGACCCCACCCCGCACGGCCTGCGCGCGATCATCGTCGTACACGCCGAACTAGTCCGGGACACCTGCGGTTACGCGGTCCCCTACATGGCGTACGACGCCGACCGCGACCTGCACGGGAGGCGCTTCGCGCGCGAGGACGACGCCTCGCTGAGCGCGTACTTCGAGAAGAAGGACCACGTCGCGGTGAGCCTGGATGGCCTACCCGGGCTGCCGTTGCCGCTGCCGCCGTCTACCGTCTGAGCCATGCGTCCAGGCATCCTCGTCACCCTTGTCTCCGCGTCCTTGCTGCTGCTCGGCGCGGCACCGGGGGACGGGGACGCCTCCCCACTGCCCGCGCGCATGGCCGACACGGGCGGCGGCGACCAGCTGATCACCGCGGAGGCGCCCGCGCTGAATTCGACCTCGGGGACTTTGACCTGGTGGGAGCGCCGGGACGGGCAGTGGGTACGGGTGGGGTCGGCCGCGGCCAGGTTCGGAACGAAGGGGCTGGTCGAGGGGGCCGAGCGGCAGCAGAGCACGAACACCACCCCGACGGGGCTGTACGACCTCCCGTTCGGGTTCGGCATCCAGCCGGCGCCGACGGGTACGTCCGTCAAGTACCGGGCGGTGACGGCGACTTCGTGGTGGTGCCAGGACAACGACTCGACCTCCTACAACCGTTGGGTGGAGCCACTGCCGGCCGACTGCCGGGCCGCCGAGTCGGAGCAGCTGTCGTCGTACACGGCGCAGTACGCGTACGCGCTGGTGATCGGGTTCAACTACGAACGGCCCGTGCGGGGGCGCGGCGCCGGGATCTTCCTGCACGTCAACGGGCAGGGCGCCACCGCCGGTTGCGTGTCGGTGCCGGCGGACGCGATGCAGGAGATCCTCCGGTGGGCCGACCCGGCCCGGTCCCCGCACATCGCCATCGGGACCGCGAGCGGGGCCACGGCGATCACCCGGTACTGACGGCGCGCTGCCGTTCGACCGGCCGGTGTCGGTGGCTGGTGACATCATGTCCTCCTGCGGGGAGGGCACATGGAACGAGCACGTAGAGCACTGCTGATCGGGGTCGGACGGGCACCCGCCGCCGAGGGGCTGCTGGAACCGCTGGACGAGGTCGTCGAGGCCGATTTGAGGCTGATGTCCTCGGTGCTGGACGGGGTCGGCTACGAGGTGGAGGTCCTGCACGACGCGGACCGCGGCCAGATCCAGCGCAAGCTCTACGAGGTGGCCGGCGCGGCGACACCCGACAGCACGCTCCTGCTGTACTTCACCGGGCACGGCATTCGTGTGGGCGGCGCCGACTACCTCGTGCCCACCGACGCCGAGCCTTCGCCCGAGGGAGAGTGGGAGTGGCCGTACCTGGATTCGCTGCTGCCGGCGAACATCAGCCAGTTGCTCACGAAGTGCCGGGCCGGGACGGTGCTCTGGCTGGTCGACGCCTGCCGTACCGAGCTCGGCGACGGCGAGACGGCTTTCGGCAACGCCATCGACAACGGCCCGCCGAGGAGCGGCTTCGCCGTGCTGACCGCCTGCTCCGAAGGTGAACGCAGCGGCCACTCGGTCGAAGGCAGCTTCTTCACCCGGGGGCTGGCGGACGCGCTAGGCCCGTTGACGTCGGCGCGGACCGTCGAGGAGGTCTTCCAGCTGGCCCGGGGCCGTACGGCGGCGGCCGCGCGTCGGCACCGCCTGTCCCAGACGGCCCGGATCCGCTACGGCACCAACGGTGAGCCTGCGACCCGGGAGACGGAGATCTGCGAGGGGCGGCCGCTGCTGGAGACCTGGCTGCGGGCGGTGCGCGAGACGCCGCTGTGGGGGCGGGTGCGTTCGGAGGACGCGGTCTCGGTTCCCCGGTTCCAGGAGCAGTTGGCGGGCTTCGTGGAGCAGTGTGCCCGGACACTGCATCTGGCCCAGGGACGGCTTCCCTGCCCCGATCCCTGGGCGGACGAGGCTTTCCCCGTCCGCCTGATCGAGAAACGGCTGCCGCTGGTGCTGCCCGACGCTCAGCGACTGTCCGCCGTGGAAGTGGCGTTCCTGGTCGCAGCGCCGTTCCTGTGGGAAGCAGCGTGGGCCGACCGGCTGAGCCAGGCCGCCGAAGTCGCCCCCTACCGAGCGGACCGGCAGCCGCTCGCGGAGGCCCATCGCAGGCACTTCGAGCAGGTCTGCGACCAGCATGTGCGCGTCGCGCGCAAAGTGGAGCAGTGCCGGGCCCGCGGTCGGGTGGAGGACGAGACCGCAGTCGTCATGTGGCTGGTGCACCGTTGGATCGCCGACCGCCTCGAGACGGACGACGAACCCGTGCCGGCCGATCCCGCCGAGGTGCTCGTCGGCAATCTGGGCGTGGCCTCCGACCGGGTGCACGAGGTGGCGGAGCTGCTGTGCGCGGCGGCCTCGGCTGTCGGCCTCGACGAAGTGCTCGACGGTGTGGTGGCGTCCGGCCGGGCGCCGGGCAAGGTGGTGCTGCCCGATGGACCCCAGCCGCTGCGGATACGGCCGCTCGCCGCGCTGCTGAGACTGGCAGCCGTGCTGTCCGTCGACGTACGGACGTTTCCCGAGATCGTGTCCGAGCACCTGGCCGTGACGGATCCGGTCCTGCCCGAGCACGTGACGGCCGTCGCGCACGGGCTGAGCTGGGAACGGGAGGACTCGGCGCTCGATCTCGACGCACCCTGTCCGCATCAGGCGGTGCACGCCGCGCTCGCGGAGATCACCGAGGAGGCGGACCAGCTCGTCGCGCAGATCCGCAACCGTGCCGACGAATTGCCGGGCGTGGAGGCGGCTCTGCTGGCGGACGTACCGAAGCGGGTGACCGGCCGTGCGCTGCGCCCGGCGCGGACCGGCGGCGGTCTCGAGCCGTACGAGGTGCCGTTGCTGCGCTTCCATCTCGCCCAGTCGGAGGTGCGGGAACTGCTGATGGGCGAGCAGTTGTACGGCGGCGACCCCACCCTCGCACTGCGTGAGCTGTATCAGAACGCCATGGACGCGTGCCGGTACCGGGCCATGCGGTGGCAGTACCTCACCGGCACCGGTGCCCACCCTGCGCCCTGGAACGGACACATCAGCTTCACCCAGGGCGCGGACGAGCGGGGACGGTACGTCGAGTGCCGGGACAACGGGGTGGGTATGAGCGAGGAACTGCTCACCCACACCTTCACGCAGGCCGGCAGCCGCTTCGAACGATCCAAGGCCTTCCGCCGCGAGCAGTCACGCTGGCTACGGCACGATCGCGCCCTTCGGCTCTACCCCAACAGCCGTTTCGGCATTGGCGTGTTCAGCTACTTCATGCTCGCCGACGAGATGATGATCGTGACCCGCCAGGTCAGCCCCGAGGGCATCCCCGCCGAGCACGCCCTGCGGGTCGACATCCCGAGCAGCGGAAGCCTGTTCCGCATCCGCCGCCACACCGGACCGGACGACGGGCTGGCCGAGGGGGGTACCCGGGTACGGCTGTATCTGCGGGAGGGGGCGGCCACGGAGGAGCTGTCGTGCACTCGGGTATTGCGGGAGTTGGTGCGGGTCAGCGAGTTCGCGGTGGAAACCGTGGACGAGGAGGGGACAAGCCATCGATGGGACCCGGACGTCCTGCTGGCTCCGGTGGCGGAGGGCGCTCAAGAGCCTGTGGAGGCGGTACCCGGAGTTCTGTGGTGGGTTGACGGCGAAGGGGCCGTCCTCTGCGACGGGGTGGTGTCGAACCAGAAGCCGTTCGGCTACGTGCTGAACTTGACGGGACCTCATGCGGGGCAGCTCAGTGTCAGCCGTACCGAACTGCAGAGCTTCGATCGGAGCTGGGCGGAAGAGCAGTGGCGGCTGGGGGCCGAGGTGTTGTCGCGATGGGCAGGGCTGACCTTGACGTGGACGGCAGTCCTCGAAAAGCAGAGCCTACGAGTGGCCCAGCTGCTCGACGAGGAGTGGCGGGGGAAGAACATCACGGTAGGCGTGGCCCATGGCGAGCCCGTATCCCTGGACAGGGTGGGCTGGTTCTATTCCGATGTGCAACGCTCCGCCGGTGTCGAGAACGATCGCATCAAGGCATGGCGCAACACCGTCCTGGGCAAAACCGCGGAGAATAACATCCTTGCGCCGCCGCGCAGTTTGATCGGCCATCCCGTGCCCGCGCCCGGGGACGCCGACGTGGCGAAGGCGAACCTCGACGGCTGGCCAAGCGTGGTCGTCTACGCCGCCGAGAAGGAAATGTCTCTCACGAGTCTCCTGCACAGGATGCGCAAGCTGCGCATCCTGGGTTCGGCCTTCTCCCCACCGCCGTCGAGGGAAGACAGCGAACTTGTCTGGGTGCCCTCGACATTGGACAAGGAAGTGGCCGAGGCCTGGAGCAGGTACGCGTCACCACGACGGCATCGCGCCATGGAGCCACGAATCCGTATGGAGGACCCCAGCCTTCTGACGCTGGTCTCCGAACACCTTCGTGTGCCACTGGGCAGAGTGATTCAGGCCATGGCACGTCTGGCTCCGTTTCACTCACTGAAGGTTCCCGAGCCGCCCGAGCACCATATGAACCACATCTGTACCGGGCGCGAGATCCAATACCTCTTTCTTAATACGACCTCAGACCGACGACGCAAGGTGGTCGGCCCGGCCGACGTACGTCTCGTGTGCCTGAAGACCGGAGCTTCCGAATCCGAGGTACTAGCCTGCCTCTCCGAGTTCGGCTGGCTCGGCTGGAGCGTCCCGCCGAGCTCAGAGATGGCCTCCTGGCCCGCGCTGGACGACGATTCGAGGGAAATCTTCAGCCAATTGAGTTCGTGGCGCCTGACAAAGGGAGGCGAGCTGGACTGGGCCGCCACGATCTACATTGCGGGTGCCCTTCAGATCTCCGCAGCCGACGCGGAGCGACGGGTGGCCAAAACCGCCGAGATTCTCGGTCTGCCCCATGAACGGCGTTACATCAACGGCCACTCGGGAAGCGAGATCGTACCTTCCTGGGAAACCGCCCAATTCATGGAATTCCTCGTGGACGAATTGGAGCGGTCCCTTGAGAAGGGTCTCGACCTGGTCGACCTCTACTTTGCCCTGCAGCACGACACTGATCTGGGGGAGCAAGCAGAGATCCTGCGCGCGCTGGGCGTTTCCCTGCCCGACGACTACAGGCTCAGCTCGTCCTGGAACGCACTGAGTCTGCGCAGCCAATACGTCCTTTCGGGCAGAGATGCCGGCAGCGACGACTTCGGCTTCCCTGCCGAGTCGATCACTACGGAAGTACTGGTCAACGCTGCCATGCATCTGAAGGAATCACTGGCAGACGTGTGGCGGCTCGCCGATTCACCTGCCTGCGAATTCGGCCTCAAGATCCCGCCCCTGCCTGAAGCTCTTGCCGACAGTCGTCCCACCTGGGAACTCTGTACCGCCCTCTGTGACACCACCTTCAAGTCCGGCACACCTGAGTGGATGCCACTGACGCCAGAGGCACTGGCCGAATACGCTTGGAGGTGCGATCTGGAACCTGGTACCGCCTACCTGCAACTCGCCGAGTACCGAGCACTCGGGGCTGTCGTCCCCGCGCTCACCTCTGATGAACTTGCCGCCCTGTCCGGCCACGTCCCGGACGAATGGGACCTGGCGGCCCTGTCGCTCGATGCGCGCGTCTCGGCGCGTGACTTGCCTTACACCCCTCTCGACCTGGTGAGTATCGCTGCCAGGCTCGGCGAACCGGTCGCCGACACCTTGCACCGCATCGCGCCGTACCTCCCTCTGCTCCCGTCGGCAACGTCTGTCCCGGCCGCTGCCGACACCGTCCCCTGCTGGCAGGACCTCACCCTGCTCACCCAGTACCTGGACGGCAGGCTGCCCGTGATCGACGGCACGGTGTCGCACCGGCACGTCACGCTCGCCGCCGAAGCGACAGGCGAGAGCGAGGCGTGGATCAGGCAGCGACTGCACCTGTACGCCGAGATGTTCAGTTTGACCGTCCCCGCCGCAGAAGACCGGAACGAAGACGAGACCTGACGCATATGACCCAACCGCCCAACGCCGCACATCACTTCGACCTTGCCTACGCGGAGGAGGACATGGGCCGGACAGCCACCGCCTTCACCCACACCGCGTCCACGGACCGGCAAGGTCTCGTCGTCGCGGGCAAGTGCCCGCGCTGTCACGGGCAGACGTCCACCGAGTACCGTCACGGCGCGCCCGGTACCGGTACCAAGGGGCTGCGGTCCTGGCTCGCCGGGAAGCAGCCCGAGCCGGATCCGGTCGAGGACGCCGGACAATTGCTCCAGGAGACCCATTTCTGCGAGTGCGGGCATCCGCATCCGAACCTTCCGCAGGACGCCCCGTTCATCGGCTGCGGAGCCAGTTGGCGCATCGAGGTGCTGAATCGAGGTGAGGCCGGATGAGCGCGCAGTCCGACCGACGCTGGACCCAACTGGCGCGCGAGATGGAGTTCTCCGAGCTCAGCGAACTCCGGAAGCAGGCGGAGGGCTGGCGCAATGGGCTGACCGGGCTCACCACATTGCTGGCGGTGCTGGTGACGCTCAAGGGGCGTGACGATCTGTCGCAGCTTCCGGCCGTCGCGCGGAACACGGCCGCGGTGTTGCTCACCGTGGCGTTTGGGTCACTGGCCGCCGGCTCGGTACTGGCGGTACGGGCCGCTCATGGCCGACCGGGCAGTCGGGTATTGCTCACCGGGCAGGTGCTGCGTCGATGGACCGAGCAGGAGGTCGTTCGGGTCACCGGGGCGCTGCGGCAGGCCTCGGTGTACTTCGTGGTGGGGATCGTTCTGGTGTGCGGTGCGGTCGTCGTCGCCTGGGCGACCACGGAGTCTGCGCCTGACCAACTGGTGCGGGTGGCGACAAGGAGTGGCGAGCAGTGCGGGGAGTTCCTGGGATCCGGCCCGGGTGGGGTGGTACTGCGGACCGCAGGTGAGAAGCGTGTGGTGCTGGCCGCACGGAGCGTGTTGTCCGTGACGCCGGTCCAGGAATGCGGAAGTGGTGGCGCGGAGTAGCGTGGTTGATCAGCCCGTGCCGGTCCACTTGGCTTGTCTCGTTCAGACGGCGGAGCCGCAGCTGGTGATGTTGATCCAGCCCGTCCCGCTGGGCGGATCAGCCGAGCGGTAGTTCAACTATGAACGTCGTCGCGCCCGGACGGCTCTCCAAGGTCACCGTCCCCCGGTGCGCCTCCACCACCGCCGCCACGATCGACAGGCCAAGGCCCGCTCCCCCGCCGGGGGCGTCCGCGCGGCGGCGGTGTTCCGCTCTCGTGAAGCGTTCGAAGACGCCGGATCGGATGTCCTCCGGGATGCCGGGGCCGTCGTCGTGGACCTGAAGGGCCACCCGGGTGCCGTCCGTCTCCAGCGTCACCGTCACCTTCGTGCCCGCAGGGGTGTGCAGTCGGGCGTTGGCCAACAGGTTGGCCAACACCTGTTGCAGGCGGTGCGTGTCACCCGGCACCGTCACCGGTTCCTCGGGGAGGTCCAGGGTCCAGCGGTGGTCGGGACCCGTGACGCGGGCGTCCGTGACCGCGTCCAGGGTCAGGCGAGTGAGGTCGACCGGGTGGCTCTCCAGCGGGCGGCCCGCGTCCAGGCGGGCCAGCAGGAGGAGGTCGTCGACCATCTCGCCCATCCGGGCGGACTCGGCGGCGATGCGCTCCAGGGCCCGGGTGATCTCGGGAGGCAGCGGGCCCGGGTGGAGCAGCGCCAGTTCCGCGTGGCCGCGGACCGAGGCGACCGGGGTGCGCAGTTCGTGGCTGGCGTCGGCCGCGAAGGTGCGCAGGCGTTCCTCGCTGGCGTGGCGTTTGGTGAGCGCGTCCTCGACGTGGCCCAGCATGCGGTTGAACGCGGTGGCCATCCGGCCGACCTCGCCGCGGGGGTCGGACTCGGGGGCGCGGGGCGGCAGGGCCACCTCGCCGCTGGCGAGCGGGAGTTCGCTGACCCGGGCGGCCGTCGCCGCGACGCGGCTCAGGGGACGCAGGGACCAGCGGACCCAGAGGGCGCCGGCCACTCCGGCCACGGCCAGGGCGAGGCCGAAGACGGCGGCGGAGACCAGTTCCAGGCGGTGCACGGTGGCCCGGACGGGCTCCAGGGGCAGACCGGTGATCAGGACGTCGCCGTCGCGGCCGGTCCAGGCCAGGAGCCGGTAGTCGTGGATCGAGGCGAGGGGGACCGTGTGCGCCCTGCCGTCCACCGGGATCCGGGCGAGGGCCGCACGGTCGCCCGCGGTGAGGCCGACGGTCAGGTCGGGGTCGGCGCCGGACGGGATCAGGGCCGCGTTGGTGACCCGGCCGTTGAGGAGGCGGGCGCCGAAGGTGCCGGCGGCCTGGCGCCGGGTGTCGCCATGCTCGTCGCCGTCGCGGTCACTGGGCTTGTACGTGCCGTGTTCCAGCGACTGCGGGAAGCTCGGCCCGGTCTGCTGGAGCTGCTGGTCCAGACGCCCGGTGAGAAAGCCGTTCAGCTCGACCACGGCCGCGACGCCCACGGCCGCGCAGCTCAGCGCGAGCAGGACGACCAGTCCGGCCGTGAGGCGGGCGCGGAGGGTGCGGGGGCGGGGCAGGCGCCGTAGCGCTCGTAGCCGTCGTACGAGACTCACCTGGTCACCGGCTTGAGGACGTAACCCGCGCCGCGGACCGTGTGGATCATGGGCTCACGGCCCGCGTCCACCTTCTTGCGCAGGTAGGAGATGTACAGCTCGACGACGTGGGCGCGGCCGCCGAAGTCGTAGGACCAGACGCGGTCGAGAATCTGTGCCTTGCTGAGGACGCGGCGCGGGTTGCGCATCAGGAAGCGGAGGAGTTCGAACTCGGTCGGGGAGAGCTCGATCAGCTCGCCCGCCCGGGTCACCTCGCGGGCCTCCTCGTCCATGGTCAGGTCGCCGACGACCAGCCGGGGGCCGTCCTCCTGCTGGCGGGCCATGCCGGCCCGGCGCAGCAGGCCGCGCAGCCGGGCGACCACCTCCTCCAGGCTGAAGGGCTTGGTCACGTAGTCGTCGCCGCCCGCGGTGATGCCGGTGATGCGGTCCTCGACGGCGTCCCGGGCGGTGAGGAAGAGCACACAGACATCCGGCTTGACCTGGTGCAGCGAGCGGAGCACGGCGAAGCCGTCGGTGTCCGGGAGCATCACGTCGAGGACCACCGCGTCCGGGAGCAGCTCGCGGGCGGTGGTCAGCGCGGTCGCGCCGTCGCCGGCCTCGCGGACCTCCCAGCCTTCGTAGCGAAGGGCACCGGTGAGCACCTCAGCGAGGTCGGGGTCGTCGTCGACGACGAGGACCCGGAGCGGGGTGCCGTCGGGTCGGGTGAGGGCAGGGCGGCCGGAGCGGGTCGTGTTCATCGCGTCTACCAGCATCGCTCCTTCGAGCCGCGCTGAGGGACCCCCGGTGCTCTGAGTTTCCTCTGAGCCGGCTCAGGCGGTCCCGGTTCAGAGGGTGCTCAGAAGTTCGGGTTGCACAGTGGCGTCCTGACCGGAGAAAGGACACGACTCATGACGACCGTGGACGAACGGCGTACGGCCTCGGCCATGCACGCCGTGGCCACGCGCCGCTCCCCCGCCGCCGCCGTGCTCGCTCTGCTGTGGGCCGGTGCGGCGGCCGTGGTCCTGCTGTGGTGGTCGGACACCGGCTCGGTCGTCGGTGCGGCGGGCTGGCTGACCGGGGCCGGCCGGATCGCCGGGCTGCTGTGCGGGTACGCCTGCGCGGTGCTCGTCGGCCTGATGGCCCGGGTGTCCGTGCTGGAGGTGCGGATCGGCTCGGACCGGGTCGCCCGCTGGCATGCGATGGCCGGCCGGTACACGGTCTGTCTGCTGGTCGTCCACGTCGCGCTGATCCTCACCGGGTACGCGGCCCAGGACCACGCCTCGCTCGTCCACGAGACGCTGAACGTCGTCCTGGACTACCCCGACATGCTGAAGGCGACCGCCGGTACGGTGATCCTCTTCGCCGTCGGCATCACCTCGATGCGCGCGGCGCGGCGCCGTACCAGCTACGAGTTCTGGTACTACGTCCACCTGCTCACGTACGCGGCCGTCTTCCTCGCCTTCTTCCACCAGCTGACGCTGGGCAACGACTTCAACGGCAAGCCGGTCGCCACCGCCTTCTGGTACGCGCTGTACCTGGGGGTCGCGGCGCTGGTGCTGTGGTTCCGGATCCTGGGGCCCGTGCGGCTCAACCTCCGGCACCGGCTGCGCGTGCACTCCGTGCAGAAGGAGGCGCCGGGCGTCTACTCGGTCGTCGTCCAGGGCCGGCGGATCGAGGAGCTGGGCGCCCAGGCCGGGCAATTCTTCCGCTGGCGCTTCTTCGGCGGCGACGGCATGGGGTGGACGTCGACCCCCTACTCCCTGTCGGCACCGCCGCGCGATGACCTGCTGCGGATCACCGTCAAGGCACTCGGTGACCACAGCACGGCGGTGGCACTGCTGCGCCCAGGCACCCGGGTGTGGGCGGAGGGCCCGTACGGCGCACTCACCGCGGACCGGGCCAGCAGTCACCGGACCCTGCTGATCGCGGCCGGCGTCGGCGTCACCCCGCTGCGGGCGCTCTTCGAGACCCTGCCCGGCGAGGTCACGCTGCTCTACCGGGCGCGTACCGCCGAGGACCTGGCGCTGGGCGGCGAGCTGGAGGCGATCGCACGCTGGCGCGGGGCCCAGGTGCTGTACGCCCTCAACGGCTCACAGGGCGAGCGCCCCGCCCTGACGGCGGAGTCGCTGCGGGCGGCCTTCCCGGGCCTTGCCGGTTACGACGTGTACATCTGCGGTCCGCACGGCTTCGCCCAGGAGCTGTACGGGGCGCTGCGCGCCGCCGGCGTGCCCGATCGCCGTATCCACCACGAGTCCTTCGAGCTGTGAGGCCCCTGTCGTGCACGCACTGAACAAGAACCGGCCGCTGCGGCGGATCATGCTGGCGAGTGCCGCCACCGTCTCCGGGATGGTGATGCTGCTGGCGCTGAAGCCGCACACCACCCCGACCGTGATCAGCGACTCGGCGGCTCCTGCCCCGTCGGCCGGCGCGAGCGACTCACCGGGCGCGAGCAGCGGCTCCGGCAAGTCCGGGAGCAGCAGCTCCGGCACCCGGACCGTCACCGGGGACACGGTCCAGACCCGCTGGGGCCCCGTCCAGGTGAAGGTGACCATCAAGAGCGGAAAGATCACCGACGTCACGGCCGTGCAGTACCCGACGGAGAACCCCCGTGACCAGCAGATCAACAGCTACGCCATCCCGCAGTTGCGCCGCGAGACGCTGACGGCGCAGAGCGCGCAGATCGACACCGTCTCCGGGGCCACCTACACCAGCACCGGCTACAAGCAGTCACTCCAGTCGGCACTGGACTCCGCAGGTCGCTGAACACTCGGGCCGTGCCGCACGTATCTGTGGGCCAAGGGTCAAGTCCCCACGGAGGAACCGTGACCACCACGCTCGCAGGCGGACGTGCCGCCCGCCGCCAGACGATGCGCCGCATCCGCCCGCGCCGCTCCCCGGCCGTACCGCTGCTGCTCGCCGTATGGGCGGGCGCGGCGGCCGTGCTGTGGCTGTGGTGGCACAACACGCCGTCCATCGCCGACCAGAACGGCAAGATCCTCAACGCCGGCCGGATCACCGGCCTGCTGGCCGGGTACCTGATGGCACTCGTCGTGCTGCAAATGGCCCGGGTGCCGGCACTGGAGCGGCGGGTCGGCTCCGACCGCGTCGCCCGCTGGCACGCGATGAGCGGCCGATACACCCTCTGCCTGGTCTTCGCGCACGTCTTCCTCATCATGTGGGGCTATGCCCTGCAGGCAGGCAAGACGCTGAACGACATCGTCCAGCAGACCATCGACTCCATCAACCAGCTCCCCGACATGGGCAAGGCGGCCATCGGCACCGGCCTGTTCGTGGTCATCGGGTTGACGTCGATCGGCCCGGTCCGGCGCAGGATGCCGTACGACACCTGGTACCACGTGCACCTGCTCACGTACGCCGCGGTGTTCCTGACCTTCTGGCACCAGATCACCACCGGCAACGACTTCGCCCTCACGCCGATCGCCAAGACCTTCTGGTACGGCCTGTACGGCGCCGTCACCGCGCTGGTCGTCTGGTACCGGATCCTCACCCCGATCCGGCTCAACCTGCGGCACCGGATGCGGGTCGAGGCGGTCATCGAGGAGACGCCGGGCATCGTCTCGGTGCTGATCGGCGGGCGCAGGCTGCACCGGATGGGCGCGCAGGCCGGCCAGTTCTTCCGCTGGCGGTTCATGGCCCCCGGGATGCGGTTCAGTTCGCACCCGTACTCGCTGTCGGCGGCGCCCCGCCCCGACATGCTGCGGATCACCGTCAAGGCGATCGGCGACCACAGCGCGCGGCTGCGCGAACTACGGCCCGGAACCAGGGTGTGGGCCGAAGGGCCGTACGGGGCGATGACCGCGTCCCGGCGCAGCCGCGGCAAGGTTCTGCTGGTGGCGGGCGGCGTCGGGATCACGCCGATGCGGGCGCTGTTCGAGACGCTGCCCGGCGCCGCCGGCGACCTGACCCTGCTCTACCGGGCCAACACCACGCAGGACCTGGCGCTCTGGGACGAACTGGCCAAGATCGCCAACGAGCGCGGGGCCCGGCTGATGTACGCGGTCAACAGCCCGGAGGGCGAGCGGCCGGACATCTCCGCCGAGAACCTCCAGCGGAAGATCCCGGACATCGACAACCACGACGTCTTCATGTGCGGCCCGCCCGGGTTCGCGCAGGGCGTGTACGAAGCACTGCGCGGCGCGGGGGTTCCCGCCCGCCGCATCCATCACGAGTCGTTCGAGATGTGAGCGACGGGACCACGGAATCCAGGGAATCGGGAGTTCGGAAACGATGAGGAAGAGTCACCCCCTCCGGCGTGTGGTGCTGGCCACCGCGGCGACCGTGTCCGGTGTCGTGCTGCTGCTGTCGCTGAAGCCGTCGTCCGACCCGGCGTCCGCGTCGGCGGCGGGCGCGGCCCCCTCGGCCGCGGCGGCGGGCCAGGAGTCGCCGCAGGGCGGCACCGGGGCCGCCGGCGCCACCACCGTCACCGGTGACGCGACGCAGACCCAGTACGGGGTCGTGCAGGTTCGGCTGACCGTGGCCAACGGCAAGATCACGCAGGCCGAGGCGGTCCAGGCGCCCAAGGGCGGCACCAGCGACCAGAAGACCGCGCTGTCGGTGCCGCAGCTGAACAAGGAGACGGTGGCGGCGCAGAGCGCGAACATCGACTCGGTCTCCGGCGCGACCTACACCAGCACCGGCTACAAGCAGTCGCTGCAGTCCGCGCTGGACAAGATGAAGGAGACGGCGGGCGCGACCGGCGCCTCGGGTTCCTCGGGCTCCTCATCGGGTACTTCGGGTTCCTCCGGCTCCGCGCAGGCGCAGGCCAAGACGGTGACCGGGCAGGTCGCGCAGACCCAGTACGGGCCGGTGCAGGTCCGGATCACCGTCTCCGGCGGAAAGATCACCAAGGCGGAGGCCGTACAGGCGCCCAAGGGCGGCACCAGCGACCAGAAGACCGCGCTGTCCGTGCCGAAGCTCAACCAGGAGGCGGTGGCGGCCGGGAACGCGAACATCGACTCCGTCTCCGGGGCCACCTACACCAGCACCGGCTACAAGCAGTCCCTGCAGTCGGCGCTGGACCAGGCCGGTGGCTGAGGCGGTGGCCGACGCGGAGGCTCCCGCCACGGTGCGTCACGCGGAGGAGGTCATGGGGACCGTCTTCTCCTTCGACGTCCGCGGCGGGGATCCGGACGCCGTACGGGCGGCCCTGGACGAGGCGGTCGCCGGGCTGCACCAGGTCGACGAGGTGTTCAGCACCTACCGCGAGAACAGCCAGGTGTCCCGGCTGGCGCGGGAGGAGATCGGCCTCCCGGAGTGCGACCCCGAGATGGCCGAGGTGCTGGAGCTCGCTGCCGAGGCGGAGCGGGTGAGCGACGGCTGGTTCAGCACCCGCTACCGGGGGAGCCTGGACCCCACCGGCATCGTCAAGGGCTGGTCCGTCGAGCGGGCGGCGCGGGCGCTGGCACGGGTGGCCGGGGTGACCGGGGTGAGCGTGAACGGGGGCGGCGACGTCCAGATGTTCGGCGCGCCCGAGCCCACGCGGGCCTGGCGGGTGGGGATCGCCGATCCGCTCAGGCCGGGCGGACTGGCCGCGGTGATCACGGCGGCGGGGGTGGACGAGCTGGCGGTGGCCACGTCCGGTACGGCGGAACGGGGCGCCCATATCGTCGACCCGCGGACCGGGAAGTCCGCGGTGACGGACCTGGTGGCGGTGACGGTGGTCGGCCCCCGTCTGACCTGGGCGGACTGCTGGGCCACAGCGGCGTTCGCGATGGGGTCGCGGGCCGGGTTGGCCTGGCTGGAGTCCCTGCCGGACGTCGAGGCCCTGCTGATCACGGCCGGTGATGAGGTGCGGTGCACCGGGGGGCTCGCGGCGCGTCTGGGCTGAGGGCGGGGTGTGACTCACCTGCGCCGGCGGGGCGCCGCCCGCGCCCACCCGTGGGCCCCTTCAGGGGCGCGGGACCGTACCGATCCGCGGCTCCGCCACGGGGCGCGATCAGCCCCCACCCACCCGCAGACGAAACGACTGCCGGACCTTCCTGCGAAGTTTTTCGGATTTCTCCCGCAATACGCCATCCCATCTCCCCCCTCGGCCGTATCCCCTGTGAAGCAAGTTCCGGGAGGAACACCATGGCCATCTTCAGCAACCTCATGCCGGCCATGCACCGGCACCATGACGACCACGACCACGGCCACGACCACGACGACCGGCACGGGCACCGTCACGACCACGACCACGACCACGGCCACGACGACCGGCACGGCCACCGCCACGACCACGGCGACCGGCACGGGCACAACGGCTACTGACCGCACGGGAAGGGTGAGCGGACCGGCGACCGGGAAAGCCGGTCCGCTCTGCCGCCGGCTCCCGGGGAATCTGTGTCATGGTGCGTTTCCTGCCGCATCCGCCGTCGCCCGGCGAGCCGTCCGACGCCGTCGTCACGGCCGCGCCCCCGGTGTCCCCACGTGAGGTGTTCCGGCGGTTCTGGCCGTACACCCGCGGCGGCCGCCGCTGGCTGGTGCCCGTCGTCCTGCTGAGCCTGACCGCCCCGGTCGTGGACGCGGCGGAACTCTGGCTGTTCAAGACCGTCGTGGACGACGTGCTGGTACCTCGGGATCTGCGGCCGTTCCTGTGGGTCGCACCGGCCTATCTCGGTCTCGTCGTCTGCTCCGGCGTGCTGGGCTTCGCCGACGATGTGACGTCCACCTGGGTCGGCGAACGCTTTCTGCTGTCGCTGCGCTCCGATGTCTTCCGGCACGTCCAGGGGCTGTCGCTCGGCTTCTTCGAGCGCCGGCGGCTCGGGGACGTGCTCTCCCGGGTCACGGGCGACGTCGACGCGGTGGAGACGTTCCTGCTCTCGGGCGTGGCGGACGCCCTGTACTACGTGATCCGCCTCGGTGTCTTCGTCGGTCTGCTGTTCTATCTGCGCTGGGACCTGACCCTGCTCGCCCTCGTCATCGTGCCGCTGTTCTGGGGGTCCGCCCGGCACTTCTCCCGGCTGATCAAGGAGGCGTCGCGGGAGCGCAGGCGTCGCGGCGGCTCGCTCAGCGCGATCGCCGAGGAGTCGCTGGGCAACGTGGTGCTGGTGCAGGCGTACAACCGGCAGGGCTGGGAGGCACGCCGGTTCGACCGGGAGAACGTCGGCAGGTTCCGGGCGGCGATGGCCTCGGCACGGATCCGTGCCGTGTACGGACCCGTCGTCGAGTTCATCGAGGTGGCGGGCGGCCTCGCGGTGCTGGGCCTCGGCACCTGGAAGCTGGCGGAGGGCCAGCTCACCCTCGGCGGACTGCTGGTGTTCCTCGCCCTGATCGGCAAGCTGTACAGCCCGGTGCACGGCCTGTCCGGGCTCGGCACCACCTTCTACGCGGCCTCCGCCTCGGCGGAACGGATCATCGAACTGCTGGACCAGCGCCCCCAGGTGACCGAGGCGCCGGGGGCCCGGCGGATCGACCGGGCGCGGGGTGCCGTGGAGTTCGACGGGGTGTGGTTCCGCTATCCCGGTACGGCGGCCTGGGCGCTGTCGGACGTGTCCTTCGAGGTGGCGCCCGGTCAGACGCTGGCGCTGGTCGGGGCGAGCGGGGCGGGCAAGTCCACGCTCGCGAAGCTGCAGTTGCGGTTCTACGACCCCGACCGGGGCGCGGTCCGGCTGGACGGGACCGACCTGCGCGAGTTCAGCCTGTCGGACGTGCGGGAGAGCGTGGCGGTGGTGCTGCAGGAGACGCTGGTCTTCCACGGCACCGTGCGGGACAACATCGCCTACGGCCGGCCGGCGGCCACGGAGGCGGAGATCATTGCGGCGGCGCGGGCCGCGGACGCGCACGAGTTCGTCGAGCGGCTTCCGGAGGGCTACGACACGCTCGTCGGGCAGCGCGGCCGGACGCTCTCCGGCGGCCAGTGCCAGCGGCTGGCGATCGCCCGGGCGATGATCCGGGACGCGCCGGTGCTGCTCCTGGACGAACCGACCGCCGGGCTCGACGTCCGCTCGGGCCGGCGGATCATGGACCCGCTGCGCCGGCTGATGGCCGGGCGGACGACCATCGTCATCTCGCACAATCTGCTGACCGTCCGCGACGCCACCCGGATCGTGGTGCTCGACCACGGCCGGGTCGTCGAGGACGGCGCGCACGCGGACCTGCTCCGGCGGGAAGGGACGTACGCCCGGCTGCACCGGCTGAACGCGGGCGCGGTGCTGTCCTGAGCCTCGCCGGCCAAGCTCTGCCGGTGCGTGCTCGAGAGGTGCGGTTCACGTCTGCGGCGCCACCACCTTGCCCTTCTGCAGCTCGGCGGTGGCCAGGACGGCGCCGGCGGGAGAGGTCAGACGGGCGCCGGTGTACTTGGTGAGGTCGACGGGCACCGCCACGCCCCAGTTGCCGCGTCCGGCCCGCAGCGGGAACTCGCCGACCCTGACGGTGCCGCCGTCGGCGCGTCCGAGGAGGCAGGTGACCTTGCCGGTGTACGGAGTGCCGGTGAGGGCGACGGACACGAAGATCCAGGCGGGGCTGCCCGGGTGGGCGTAGACCTCGCCGACGGGCTGCCCCCCGCCGGCCGGAATCATGTCCCCGACCAGCACGGGCTCGGACTCGACGGCGGGCGGTGCCGAGGCGGTGACCTCCTGGACGGCGGTGCCGACCGCCCAGCCGGCGAATCCGACGGCGACGGCGAGGGCGGCGACGACCGCCGCGAGCCGCAGCCGGGCCCGCCGGGCGTGGCTGCGCCAGTCCCGGGGGGCGCGGGCGGCGGGCCGCTGCCCTTCGGGTCCCGCCGCCTGCTCGGTGAGACTGCGCGCCACCCGGGCCTCGAAGCCGGGCGGCGGCTCGCGCTCCGGCAGCAGGCCGATCAACCGGTCGCCGATCCCGGTCAGTTGGCGTACGTACTCCCGGCAGTCCGCGCACCGGTCCAGATGGGCGACGGCCTCGGCCCGCTCGCGGCCGGGCAGTACGCCCAGCGCCAGTTCGGCGCCGACCTCCCGCAGCTTCTCGCAGTGCGCGTCACTGGACATGGTCGCCTCGCTTCGGAGACGCGAGTGCGGTGCGGAGCTTCGCCATCGCCGCTCTGATCCGCGTCTTGGCGGTGCCCAGCGGGATCTGCTCCGCGTCGGCGATCTGCTGGGCGGTCATGCCGTAGATGCCTGCCATCGTCAGGGCCCTGGCCTGCTCCCGCGGCAGCCGCGCCAGTGCGGCCCGGAGCTGGGTGGAGGCCTCGTCGGCCAGCGCCCACTGCTCGGGGGTCTCGGTGACGGCTTCGAGGAGGGGGTCGAGGCCCTCGGGTGCCATCGGTTCCGTCCGCCGGGCGCGGACGGCGTCGACGGCGAGGTTGTGCGCGATGGTCGTCAGCCAGGTCGCGACCGAGCCGCGGCGCGAGTCGTAGATCTGGGCATGCCGCCAGGCACGCTCGAACGTCTGCTGGGCGACGTCCTCGGCGAGCTGCAGGTCCCCGGTGACGGCCATGGCGACTCCGAAGACCCGGTGCTGGAACCTCCGTACGAAGATCACAGCGAGCTCCGGATCTCCGGTGGCCAGCCCGGACAGCAGAGCCTCGTCCGGGAGGCGGCCGATGGGGAACCGGAATCCCGACACACCTCTGTATACGTTCGACGGCCGCCAGGGGATTGCCCTCCCGCCTGTCCGCCCGCCGCGGAAGATCACATGTCCATTGTCCGTCGGCGGGCCGGGCCCCGCACGCGGGTCAGTGGCCGTTCTGGGCCAGGCGCAGCAGGTGGTCCGCGAGGGCCTGGCCCCCCGTCGGCTCACGGCTGATGAGCAGCAGCGTGTCGTCCCCCGCGATCGTCCCCAGGATGTCCTGCAGCTCCGCCTGGTCGATCGCGGACGCGAGGAACTGCGCCGCCCCCGGCGGAGTCCGCAGGACGACGAGGTTCGCCGACGCCTCCGCCGAGATCAGGAGTTCCTGGGAGAGGCGCCGCATCCGCTCCTCCTTCGCGGACTCCCCCAGCGGCGCCCGCGGGGTGCGGAAACCTCCCTCGCTGGGCACCGCGTAGATCAGTTCCCCGTCGGTGTTGCGGATCTTCACCGCGTTCAGCTCGTCGAGGTCCCGGGAGAGCGTCGCCTGGGTGACCGTCAGCCCGTCGTCGGCGAGCAGCTTCGCGAGCTGGCTCTGCGACCGCACCGGCTGCCGGTTGAGGATGTCCACGATCCGGCGGTGCCGGGCGGTTCGGGTCTGCGGTACCGCGGGCCCCGCCCCGCCGGACTGGTCGAACTCCTGCGCCTGGCTCATCGTCGTCTCATTCTCCGGATCGTCCGTCCCCGCTCGCTGCGTCGAGGATGCCGGGCAGGGCACTGAGCAGCGCGTCCGCCTCGTCGTCGCGGAGGTTCAGCGGGGGCATCAGCCGAACGACGTCCGGGGCGGGCGCGTTCACCAGGAACCCGGCCTCCTGAGCCGCCTGCTGCACCTGTGCTGCCAGCGGCTCGGTGAGCACGATACCCAGGAGAAGACCCGCGCCCCGGACATAATCGATCAACCGGTGGCCGAGACCCTCGATTCCGTCCCGCAACTTCCCGCTCTGCCGCTTGACGTTCTCCAGCAATCCCTCGTTCTCGATGGTGTCGAGAACGGCGAGCCCGGCGGCGCAGGCGACCGGGTTGCCGCCGAAGGTCGTGCCGTGGTGGCCCGGCTGGAGGAGGTCGGCGGCGCGGCCGAAGGCCACCGTCGCGCCGAGCGGCAGTCCGCCGCCGAGCTGCTTGGCGAGGGTGACGATGTCGGGCAGCACGCCCTCGTGGGCCTGGTACTCGAACCAGGTGCCGGTCCGGCCGATCCCGGTCTGCACCTCGTCGAGGACGAGCAGCGCGCCGGTGGCGGCGGTGATCGCGCGGGCCGCCTTGAGATACCCGGCCGGCGGGACGACCACGCCGTTCTCGCCCTGCACGGGCTCGATGACGACCAGGGCGGTGTCCTCGGTGACGGCGGCGGCCAGCGCCTGCGCGTCGCCGTAGGGCACGTGCGTGACGTCGGCGGGCAGCGGGCGGAACGGGTCCTGCTTGGCGGGCTGCCCGGTGAGCGCGAGGGCGCCCATCGTACGGCCGTGGAAGCCGCCGTCGGTGGCGACCATGTGGGTGCGCCCGGTCAGCCGGCCGATCTTGAAGGCGGCCTCGTTGGCCTCGGCGCCGGAGTTGCAGAAGAAGACCCTGCCCTCCCGGCCGAAGAGCTGGAGCAGCCGTTCGGCGAGGGCGACGGTCGGCTCGGCCATGAAGAAGTTGGAGATGTGGCCGAGGGAGGAGATCTGCCGGCTGACCGCCTCGACGATCGCCGGGTGGGCGTGGCCCAGCGCGTTGGTTGCGATACCGCCGACGAAGTCGTGGTACTGCCGGTCCTCGGTGTCCCACACCTTGACGCCCTCGCCGCGCACCAGGGGCAGCCGCGGGGTGCCGTAGTTGTTCATGAGCGCGCCCTGCCACCGAGTGGTCAGCTCCTGGTTGCTCACGACTGCTTCCCCTCCTGCTCGTCGGGCACGACCATCGTGCCGATTCCTTCGTCCGTGAAGATCTCCAGCAGGATCGAGTGCTGGACCCGGCCGTCGATGACGCGGGCGGTGGTGACGCCGTTGCGTACGGCGTGCAGACAGCCCTCCATCTTCGGCACCATGCCGGAGCTCAGTTCCGGCAGCAGCTTCTCCAGTTGGGAAGCGGTGAGACGGCTGATCACCTCGTCGGAGTTCGGCCAGTCCTCGTAAAGGCCCTCGACGTCGGTGAGGACCATGAGGGTCTCGGCGCCCAGCGCAGCAGCGAGTGCCGCAGCCGCCGTATCAGCATTGACGTTGTAGACATGTCCATCGTCCTGGGAGCGGGCGATCGAGGAGACGACCGGGATCCGGCCGTCGGCGAGCAGGGCCTCGATCGCGCCCGTGTCGATCGCGGTGATCTCGCCGACCCGCCCGATGTCGACGAGCTCGCCGTCGATCTCGGGCCGGTGCTTGGTGGCGCTGATGGTGTGGGCGTCCTCGCCGGTCAGCCCGACGGCCAGCGGACCGTGCTGGTTGAGCAGGTTCACCAGCTCCCGCTGCACCTGCCCGGCCAGCACCATCCGTACGACGTCCATGGCGTCCTCGGTGGTGACCCGGAGCCCGGCCTTGAACTCGCTGACGATGCCGTGCCGGTCCAGGGCGGCGCTGATCTGCGGGCCGCCGCCGTGCACGACGACCGGCTTGAGGCCGGCGTGGTGCAGGAACACGACGTCCTGGGCGAAGGCGGCCTTCAGGTCCTCGTCGATCATGGCGTTGCCGCCGAACTTGATGACGACGGTCCTGCCGTTGTGCCGGGTCAGCCAGGGCAGGGCCTCGATCAGGATCTGGGCCTTGGGCAGCGCGGTGTGCTTTCGCGTGGTGCTCATGAGGAGTAGGCGCTGTTCTCGTGGACGTAGTCGGCGGTCAGGTCGTTGGTCCAGATGGTGGCGGTCTCGGAGCCGGCCGCCAGGTCGGCGACGATGTGCACCTCGCGGTAGCGCATGTCGACCTTCTCGCGGTCCTCGCCGACGCCGCCGTTCTTGCAGACCCAGACGCCGTTGATGGCGACGTTGAGCCGGTCCGGCTCGAAGGCGGCCCTGGTGGTGCCGATGGCGGAGAGCACCCGGCCCCAGTTGGGGTCCTCGCCGTGGACGGCGCACTTGAGGAGGTTGTTGCGGGCGATGGAGCGGCCCACCTCGACGGCGTCGTCCTCGCTGGCCGCGTTGACCACCTCGACCTTGATGTCCTTGCTGGCGCCCTCGGCATCCCGGATCAGCTGCTGGCCGAGGTCGTCGCAGACCTGCCGTACGGCCTCCGCGAACTCCTCGTACTCGGGGGTGGTCCCGGAGGAGCCGGAGGCGAGCAGCAGCACGGTGTCGTTGGTGGACATGCAGCCGTCGGAGTCGACACGGTCGAAGGTGGTCCGGGTGGCGGCCCGCAGCGCCTTGTCCAGGACCTCGCTCTCGACGACGGCGTCCGTGGTGAGCACGACCAGCATGGTGGCGAGGCCGGGGGCGAGCATGCCGGCGCCCTTGGCCATGCCGCCGACGGTCCAGCCCTCCTTGGCGGTCACCACGGACGTCTTGTGCACGGTGTCGGTGGTCTTGATGGCGATGGCGGCCTTCTCGCCGCCGTGCTCACTCAGAGCGGCGGCCGCGGTCTCGACCCCCGGCAGCAGCTTGTCCATCGGGAGGAGCACGCCGATCAGACCGGTCGAGCAGACGGCCACCTCGATGGCGCCACGGCCCAGTACCTCGGCGACCTTCTCGGCCGTCGCGTGGCTGTCCTGGAAGCCCTTGGGGCCCGTACAGGCGTTGGCGCCGCCGGAGTTGAGGACGACGGCCGAGACCTGGCCGCTCTTGAGGACCTGCTCGGACCACAGCACCGGCGCGGCCTTCACCCGGTTGGAGGTGAAGACGCCCGCGGCGGCACGGCGGGGTCCGTTGTTGACCACGAGGGCCAGGTCCGGGTTGCCGCTCTCCTTGATCCCGGCCGCGATGCCCGCGGCCGTGAATCCCTTCGCTGCCGTCACGCTCACGGCGCAACTCCGATCGTGGTCAGCCCGGTGGTCTCGGGGAGACCCAGGGCGAGGTTCATGCTCTGGACGGCACCGCCCGCGGTGCCCTTGGTCAGGTTGTCGATGGCGCTGATCGCGATGATGCGGCCCACGGCGTCGTCGTACGCGACCTGCACCTGAACGGCGTTGGAACCGTAGACGGACGCCGTGGCGGGCCACTGCCCCTCGGGGAGGAGGTGGACGAAGGGCTCGTCGGCGTAGGCCTTCTCGTAGGCGGCCCGGACGGACTCGGCCGTCACTCCGCTCTTCGCCGCGGCGCTGCAGGTGGCGAGGATGCCCCGGGGCATCGGCGCGAGGGTCGGCGTGAAGGAGACGGCGATCCGCTCCCCCGCCACCGCGCTGAGGTTCTGGATCATCTCGGGGGTGTGCCGGTGGCCGCCGCCGACGCCGTACGGCGACATGGAGCCCATGACCTCGCTGCCCAGCAGATGCGGCTTGGCCGCCTTGCCGGCGCCGGAGGTACCGGACGCGGCGACGATCACCGCCTCGGGCTCGGCGATCTGTGCCGTGTAGGCCGGATACAGGGCGAGGGAGACGGCGGTGGGGTAGCAACCGGGTACCGCGATGCGCCTGGACCCCTCCAGCGCGGCGCGGGCACCCGGCAGTTCGGGGAGGCCGTAGGGCCAGGTGCCGGCGTGCGGGGAGCCGTAGAAGCGCTCCCAGTCGGCCGGGTCCTGCAGGCGGAAGTCGGCGCCCATGTCGACGACGAGGACGTCCGGGCCGAGCTGCTCGGCGACGGCGGCGGACTGGCCGTGCGGCAGGGCGAGGAAGACGACGTCGTGCCCGGCGAGGGCCTCGGCGGTCGTCTCCGCCAGCACGCGGTCGGCCAGCGGCAGCAGATGCGGCTGGAGCGCGCCCAGGCGCTGCCCGGCGTTGGAGTTGCCGGTCAGGGCACCGATCTCGACCTCGGGGTGCCCGAGGAGCAGCCGCAGGACCTCTCCGCCCGCATACCCGCTAGCTCCGGCAACCGCCGCACGTACCGCCATGTCCATCCTCCTCTGGATGGCATGACTATACGGTCCCATGCACTTTTATGCAACGGACTGCTCCGCCGCCGCACCCCCCGAGCGCACCGGCGGCATGGCGATGATGCCCACGAGGCGGCAAGGGAGAACGTCCTCCCGGCGTCGTCCCGGCGTCCTCTCCGTGTCCAGGAGTGCGAGCAGTGCGAGGAGACGGACCCGTGCCGGCGCCGCCGCGGCGTCCCTGCGGGTCCCGGCCGGGGACGTGGCGGCCCCGGCGCGGATCCGCGCCGGCCTTCGGTGACAGGATGTCCGGCGGGGAACGGCCGGCCGAGATCACGGGGTGGGACGAAGTGACGGACACGACCTCGGGGGCGCTGGACGGCGTGCCGTGGGAGCGGCTGGAGTCCGCCTGCGGGGACCGCCTCACCGAGGAGATGCGACGCGCCCTCCTGCACCTGAGGGACAAGGGCGGAGCAGCGACGGAGGAGGACTGCGACGCCCTGTACGAGCGCATCGCGCCGCGCCACGGGCACCTGGACTCCGCCTCGACCGCCGCCCTGCCGTTCATCGTCGCCCTTGCCGGCGATCCCGGGATGGGCGCCCGGAACTGGCTCGTGCAGCTGCTGGTGTACCTGTCCAGGACGACGGCCGCGCCCGAACCGGACCAGGTGGACCCGGGATGGCACGAGATGTGGCGGCGGCAGCGTCCGGCGTTGCGGAAACTGCTCACGGACCCCGATCCCGCGGTACGGAGGGAGGCACTGCCCCTCACGGACGGGCTCGAGGTACTGCTGGAGCGGTGGAGTGCCGAGACGGACCTGACCGTGCGACTGCCCTTGCTGCTCGCGCTCGGCGCCGCTGCGGCGGCCGACGCCGGCACCGAGGCCGTAGACCGGGTGCACGCCGCGGTGCGGGAGGTCCTGCGGGCCGGTCCCGCCGTCATGCGGGTCGCGGCCGTGGTCGCCTGGGCCGCGTTCGACGCCCAGGCGCCGGTCCGGGAGCTGGACCTGCTGGTGGAGATCCTCTCCGACCCGACCGTGCGTCCCCGGTTCGAGGACATCTGGTATGTGCCGGACATCGACGACGCCTTCAGTCGTACGGACGTGGCTTCCTGGGCGGCCGGTCTGTTCGGGGACGCGCCGGCGGCGCTCCGCTTCCTCGTCCGGCTCATCGGCGCGGCGCGCCGGACGGGCGACGCGGCGCTGTGCGGGGCCGCGCTGGACGAGGCCTGGCGGCTGCTGGTGGTCCGGCCGTCCGCGGCGCCCGAACTGGTGCCTCTCGCAGGCGAGCTGCTCGCCGACCCGGACGCCGGTGTGCGCTACCGGGCGGCCCACCTGCTCGCGGTCCTGGGAGCGCGGGCGGCCCCCTACGCCGAGGGGCTGGCCGGGCTACTGGACGACCCCGGCGAGGCCGAGGACCTGGATGGCACCGTCGGCGAACACGCCCGCTGGGCGCTGACGCGCATCGGCGACCCTCGCGCCATGCCGGGGCTGGTCGAGCGGCTCCACGAGCCGTACCGGGGTCAGTACTCCCGCTCGTACACCATGGGGGATCCACGCCGTCCGGAGGTGGAGGAGGTGCTGACCCCGCTGCGGGCACACGCGGAGATCCTGCTTCCTCCGATACGCGCACTGCTGCGTGAGGACGGCGCGGGCGGTCCGCTCACCGGCGCCTTCCTCAAGGTCCTGACGGCCTGGGGACCGGCGGCGGCGCCCGCCCTGCCGGAGGTGGTGGCCCTTCTGGGCGACGCCCGGCACTCACTGAGCGCGCTCGACGCCCTGGTGGCGATGGGGCAGGCCGCGGCGCCCGCCGTGCGCGGTTGCACGGCCCTCGACTTCCCCGCCAACCACCGAAGGGTGGCATGGGCCGCCTGGCGCCTCGGCGGCGACCGTGACACGGCACTGCGGCTCGTCGGCGAGGCGGTGCTGTCCGAGGACCGGCCTTACGAGGTCGTCCGCCTCGGCGACTTCGGCCGGGCGGCCCTGCCGTACGCCGACCGGATACGGCAGATCATGGACGACGGCGACACCTGGTGCGAGATATGGGCAGCGGTCGCCCTGTGGTCGATCACGGGCGAGACGGAGCCGAGCCTGTCCGTCCTGGAGAAGTACGTCCTGGCCGTCGCCGACGGCGACGACTCCTTCGGCAGCTTCCTCACCGCGCTGCGTGCCGTCGCCCGGATCGGCACGGTCTCACCGGCCGTGCGGTCCGCCCTGCTTGCGGTGCGGGAGCGCGACCGGCGGCTGTCGCCGTACCGGGACTACCGCGCGTTCCTGGACGACGAGGAGATCCGGTCCGTGATCGACGAGGCGCTCGCTCTCCCTACGCCGCCTCCACCTTCGGCAGCATGACCCAGCGCGACACCACGAAAGTCACCGGGATCGCCGCCGCCGACGCCATCAGCGGAGCGAACCGGCTGCCGGCGTGCAGGACGTCGACGATCACGTACACCCCCACCGTGGTGATCACGAAATTCGTCGCGTTGGTCAGCGGGAACAGCAGGAATTTACGCCAGGTGGGCCGTATTCGGTAAGTGAACTTCGCGTTGAGGAAGAACGAACCGATCATGCTCAGCAGAAACGCGAGAATATGCGCGGCGAGATACGGCAAATACATCAGGAACAGCAGGTAGAGGCCGTAGTAAGTCGCCGTGTTGATGACCCCGATCACAGCGAACGTGATGATCTGGCCCGATATCGGGCGGGTGGGTCCGGTGGTCGTCGGGGCGTTCGGCATCAGGGGATGAGGTCCTTCGTCGTGCCGCGGGTGCGGTCTTCCGTTCGGTGCACGTTCGTCGCCTTCACCAGGAAGTGCGGGCGCCCCTTGACCTCGTAGTAGATCCGGCCGGTGTACTCGCCGATGACCCCGAGCATGATCATCTGTACGCCGGCCAGGGCGGTGACGGCTGTAATGATGGTGACATAGCCCGGCGTCTGGACGCCGTTGATCATCGCTCCGCCCACGATCCACGCCGTGTACGCGCCGGCCAGGGCCAGCAGGGTCATACCGAGGTAGAGCGCGGCGCGCAGCGGGCGGTTGTTGAAGGAGAGCAGTCCGTCGAGGCCGTAGTTGAGCAGGCTGCGGAACGACCAGGAGCTGGAGCCGTGTTCGCGCACCGCGTTCTCGTACTCGAAGGTGGTGCTGGGGAAGCCGACCCAGGCGAACAGGCCCTTGGAGAACCGGTTGTACTCGGTGAGGTCCACGATCGCGTCCACCACCCGGCGCGACATCAGCCGGAAGTCGCCCACGCCGTCGACGAGTTCGACGTCGACGAGTCGGTTGATCAGCCGGTAGTAAAGGCGGGCGGTGAAGGTGCGGGTGAAGCGGTCGCCCTGCCGGGTGCGCTTGGCGATGACCTGGTCGTAGCCCTCGCCGCGCAGTTCGACCATGCGCTTGATGAGTGACGGCGGGTGCTGGAGGTCGGCGTCCATGACGATCACGGCGTCACCGGTGGCGTGCTTCAGGCCGGCGAGCAGGGCGGCCTCCTTGCCGAAGTTGCGGCTGAAGGAGACGTACCGGACGCGCGAGTCGCCGTCGGCGATCCGGCTGAGGAGGGGCAGTGTCTGGTCACGGCTGCCGTCGTCGACGTACACGAACTCCATGTCGTGACCGAGCGGCAGAAGCTCGTTGGCGATCTTCTGGACCTGCTCGTGGAAGCGCTCGATGACGTCTTCCTCGTTGTAGCAGGGCGCGACGATCGATATCAGCATGGGTTTCTCCCCCTGGGGACGGGTCAGTGAGCGGTGGTAGTGCGCTCGCCGGAGCGGACGGCGGTTCTGCGGCGCAGGGCCGAGAAGGTGCCGAGCAGGATCAGGGTCAGCAGCGAGACGCCGCCGACGGCCGTGCCCAGGCGCAGGCCGGGCGGGTGGAAGGTGCAGGTGAGGCTGGTGGCGGAGGCGCCCAGCGGGACGGCGATCAGGCCGTGGAACTCGCCCGCCGCGACCTCGTCGCCCCCGGCGGAGCAGCGCCAGCCGGCGATCCGCGGGGCGGCCACGACGGCGGTTCCCGTGCTGCCGGCGGGGAGGCGGGCGTGCAGGGTGCCGTCGGAGACGGTCACCTCGGTCGCCCCCGTGGCCTTCAACCGCTGTACGGCGCCGCGCAGTTTCGCGGTGTCGAGGCAGCCGACCGCGCCCTGCGCCGGGACGCGGCCGAGCCGGTCGGGCTTCAGGTCGATCCGTACCTGCCCCGCGGCGCGTACCGTGCCGAGCGGCTGCATCGCGGCGATCTTCGTGCCCTCGGCGTCGGACCGGTAGAGCTGCCGCTCTCCGCCGTTCGCCAGTTGTGCCGTTCCGGAGTAGTGCGGCGCCCACAGGAACGCCTCGCTGCCGGCCCGGCAGCGCGCGGTGAGCGTCTGCGCCCCGTCGACCAGCAGCCCGCGCGCCTCGTCGCCCTTGCGCGCACCGCTGAGGGTGGTGCGGGGCAGGGTGTAGACGCGGGTGCCGAGCAGCAGTTCCTGGTTGCGGTACGGCGAGGGACCGAAGGAGGCCGGGGTGGTGCGCGGGGCGGCCGGCCGTACGGTCACCAGCGGCGGGACGTCCTCGCGGGTGACGGTCGAGGGGCCGCCGCCCTGGGGCAGCCACTTCTGGTGCGGGTCCGGCGGGTTGTGCACCCGGGCGCCCACCGAGAAGACCGCGTCGGTGACGGGGTTGTCGAGGCTCTGCAGGCTGCGGCCGCGTGAGGTCCAGCCGCCGCCGAGCGCGGTGAGGGTGCGGCTGAGAACGTCCGAGGTGAGGCTGCTGTAGTACTGGGAGCCCTGGCCGCCCACCGTCATCGGGTCGTTGGCGACGGTCTGTTCGCGGCCGGGTTCGGTGCGGTACTTCGGCCAGGCGTCGGCCTCGGCGACGGCGTCCGCCTCCCGCTGCTGGCGGTCTCCCCAGGGCGCGTAGTCGTCCATCTGGTTGAGACGCATGTGGGTGGCCACGGCGGAGGTGGCGGCGGCCTCGCCGAACTGGGCGCCGATCAGCAGCACCGCGGCGAGTCCGGCGAGGACGGGGCGGCCGTCTCTGAGACTCAGGAGCGCGAGTCCGCCGAGGGCGCCGGCGACCGCGAGCAGTACCACCGGCCAGGTGTGGTGGGAGTGCTGCTGGGTCAGGGTGCTGCGGCTGGCGACGGCCCCGACCAGGACCAGGAGCACGGCGGCCGCGCCCAGGGCACGCCGGTCCGGCAGTCCGTAGGCAAGGGCATGCCAAGCCGCTATGACCAGCAGGGCGCAGAACACGAAGGCCTGCCGGTAGGAGCTGCCGTTCGGGGCGGCGAAGGCGTGCCAGGCCAGGCTGGTCGGCGCCCACTGCAACGACAGGCCCACGGCGAGCACCAGCACCGTCCAGCCCGCCCGCACCCGGACCGGCACCTTGCGGTGGAAGGGCAGGGCCAGGGCGAGCACCAGCGCGGTGATGCCGACGTAGAGGGCCGGGGAGCTGTAGCTGTAGGTGGTCGGCAGCAGCCGGGCGAGCAGATCGTCGGCGCCGACCGGGGCGAAGTGGCCCTCGCGGCCCGGGTAGGCGTGCTTGGTGCCGGAGTAGACGACGATCACCAGCGGCGCGGCCAGGCCGACCCCGAGCCCGACGACGACCGCGGCCCGGCCGACCACCGCCAGTGCCCGCCGCCACGGCAGTTCGGCGAGGAACAGCCCGAGCAGCAGCACCAGGGCGGCACCGAGGGTGGCCATGTAGGCGGTGTAGAAGTTGGCGGTCCAGGCGAGCGCCACGATCAGCACACTGAGCAGCGGGCGCCGGCCGGCCATGGCCCACTCGCCGACCAGGCAGAGCAGCGGCAGCGCGATCAGCCCGTCGAGCCACATCGGGTTGAAGGAGGCGAGCGCGAGGCTCCAGCCGCACAGGGCGTAGGAGGCGCCCAGGATTCCGGCTCCCCACCAGCGGCCGCGGCGCAGGCTGAGCAGCAGCCAGGCCATGGCGGCACCGGCGACCGCCGTCTTCAGCACCGTGATCACATACACCGCGACGTCGATCTCGTCACGCGGGAACACCCCGACCAGCAGGGCGAACGGGCTGCTGACGTAGGTGCCGATGTCCGGCAGGAAGCTGGAGCCGTAGCCGGACTGCCAGTTGAAGACGATCCCGCCGTCGGCCCTGCCGTGCAGCAGGTCCCACAGGTGCGCGTGGAAGGGCACGTACTGGTTGCCGAGGTCGTTGACGTCGCGGGTGTGGGAGCCGAAGGGGTAGCTGCGGGCCACGACGTCGGCCGCGCAGAGGGTGACGGCGGTGAGGAGCGCCGCGAGCAGGGCGGCCGCCCGGCGCGGATCGGCGCCGAGCCGTCGCGCGGGTCCGGTCTCCCGCGCTTCACCCCCCGCCGGTTTCACCCCCTGTTCGCGCCCGGTCAGGGTCGTGCGATTCATTCTGTGCGGCCCCCAGAGAAATACGGGGGTGTACTCCCCGCTGGTCGGTGTTTCGCCGACTAAGACGGGTAGAAGTTCCTGATGGTTGTACGTCTCCTGTGAAGTAATAACTCGAATTCCGAATCCGCGTGCGATATCGCAAAGAATTCGCGACTTTAAAGGGAACTGCGGATTTCAGGAAGGTGTTCTTCTGGTTAACGCGCCTGTGGCAGGCCTGTGTCGGCGTGACGGAGGGCCGTATCGCGCACCGCCTCCGGGGAGTCCGCCCGATGGGCGCGTTCGACGGATTGGCCCCAGTACGTCCCCGAGACGATCAGCGCGGCCCCCAGCACTGCGAGGGCGGTGAGGCGTTCGCCGCCGAGGCCGACGCCTACCAGGAGGGCCCACACCGGTTCGGTGCCCAGCAGCAGACTGGCCCGGGTCGCGGAGGTGCGCTGGACCGCCCAGGTCTGGGCGAGGAACGCGAGCAGGCCGCAGCACAGGGCGAGGTAGACCAGCTCGGCCCAGGTGACGGCGCCGGTCCGGGCAAGCGCCGGCAGTCCGGGCGCCGCCGGCACCAGGAAGAGGACCGCGCCGACGGCGGTCTGCACGGCCGTCAGCGGGAACGGGCGCACGGCCCGGCCCGCTGTCACCCGCCCGACCAGCACCACATGACCGGCCCGGACGACCGCGGCCGCGAGCATCAGCAGATCACCGGCGCCGGGGGCGCGCAGCCCGTTGCCGGACACCAGCAGCCCGACGCCGACGACGCACACGCCGACGGCGAGGAAGAACCTCCCCGGCAGCCGCCCGCGGTCCAGGACCGGGGTGAGGACGAGGGTCAGGCTGATGATCAGGCCCGCGTTCCCGGCGCTGGTGTGGGCGACACCGTAGGTCTCCAGGACGAGGACGGCGGCCTGGGTGAGGCCGAGGAGGGAGCCGTAACGCTTCTCGTCGCGGGTGAGCGAGCCGAACCCGCGCAGTGCGACGAGGCAGACGAGGGCGCCGATGGCGTAGCGCAGGAAGAGGACGATCAGCACGGGGAGGGCGTCCGTGGCCGTCTTCGCCGTCAGATAACTGGAGCCCCAGACGACGGCGAGAGCCAGGAGCACCCCATCGGTACGACGGGTGTTCGGCATGCCGTTCACAATCCCTGACCAGCACTTTGAAGTAAACGACGACTTGCTCAACCAACCCTGTAGTAAAGCTACACTCAAGGCATGGACGAACGGCAGCTGCGCGTCCTGCGGGAGCTGGGCGAACTGGGCAGCGTCACGGCGGTCGCGGAGGCGCTGCGGGTGACGCCCTCGGCGATCTCGCAGCAGCTGCGCCTGCTCCAGCGCTCCCTCCCGGTACCGCTCACCGAGCGCGCCGGGCGCCGGCTGGTGCTCACGGCGGCCGGCCGGGCCCTGGCCGACGCGGCGATCGGGGTGGAGACGGCACTGGCCCGGGCCCGCCACACCGTCGAGGAGTACGTCGACGAGCCCGAGGGCACGGTGTCGGTGGCGGCCTTCCACAGCGGGGCCGCCGCGTTCTATCCGCTGCTGCTGCGACAGGTGCGCGGCCCGGGCTCCCCGAGGATCACCCTGCACGACGAGGACGTGGCCCAGGCCGACTTCCCGCCTCTGACCCGCGCCTACGACCTGGTCCTCGCCCACCGTCTCGACCACGCGCCGCCCTGGCCGCGGACCGCCACGGCCACCCCGCTGCTGCGCGAACCCCTCGACATCGCTCTGCCGGTCGGCCACCCGCTGGCCGCGCGGACCGCCCTGACCGCGCGGGACGTCTCCGGGGACCCCTGGATCACCGTGCACGACGGCTTTCCGCTGCTCGCGACCGTCGAGGCGATCGCCGCCGCGGCCGGGCACCGGCTCGACATCGTCCATCGCGTCAACGAGATCTCGGTGGTCGCCGAACTGGTCGCCGCGGGCGGCGGGATCGCCCTGATGCCCCGCTGGACGTCCCGCCCGCACCCGGGCGTCATCCTCAGACCCCTCGCCGGCATCGAGGCCCACCGCCACATCGACGTGCTCCACCGCCCCGAGCGCACGGCCCGCAGGGCGGTACGGACCGTGCTCCGCGAACTGCGGGCCGCGGCGGAGACCATCCGCGTCAGGGGCTGATCGCGCAGCGGGCTTGACCTGGAGCACGCTCCAACTCCTAGCGTTCTCGCCATGGACGCACGAGCTGACACGAGCGAGAGCACCACCCGTGACGAGCGTTTCGCCCACGGTCTTGAGGTCATGAGCCAGGTCGACGGCGGGCTCCGGGAACGGGTCCTGGAGTCGCTGGCCGACATCAGCCCCGAGCTGGGCCACCAGGTCGTCGCCTGGGGCTTCGGGGAGATCTACTCCCGGCCCGAACTGGTACCCCGCGACCGGCAGTTGGTGACCCTGGGCATGCTCACCGCGCTGGGCGGCTGCGAGCCCCAGCTGGAGGTGCACATCAACTTCTCCCTGAACGCGGGGCTCACTCCCCAGGAGATCGTCGAGGCGCTGCTGCACTCCGCCGGGTACTGCGGTTTCCCCAAGGCGCTCAACGCCACCCTGGTCGCCAAGAAGGTCTTCGCCGAGCGTGGGCTGCTGCCGGTCGGGCAGCAGCCCACGCAGGGGGCTACTTCTGCCTGATCCGCAGGAAGGTGACGGAGTTCCCCGGGAAGGTGTACGTGAACCGGTCGGCGACTCCGGTGAAGGTGGAGGTGACCGGGGCGACCGCGGTGGACGTCTCGGTGTTCACCGCGTCCGGCGCCGCCGCGAGCGTGGTCACCTCCGCCTTCCTCGACACCTTCGCGCCCCCGAGGTCGACGGCCGTACGGGCCGCCGCGGACTGGGCGTTGACCACCTTGACGATCAGGTCGCCGGTCCTCTTGTCCCTGGTGACGACCTGCCGGAACGGCTCGGCCGGCCTGTCGTCGGTGAAGCTGCCCCACTCCTGCCCGTCGAGGGAGAGGGTGACCTGCCGTCCCCGCACCCTGATGTCGACGTCGTAGGTCCGGCCGGTCTGCACCGACCCCGCCTTGGCGACCAGTGTCGACTTGCCGCCGTCCACGGCCTGCTCGAGCGCGGTCTGGGTGTTGTTCCAGCCGCCGATGTTCCACCAGTAGTAGGTGCCGGTGTCCTTGACGCCGAAGGCGACGAGGAAGCCCTCCCTGCCGGACTTCTTGGTGGCCTTCACGTGCAGGTCGTAGTCGTGCCAGGAGGGGTCGCCGGCCGAGACCATGGTGTTCTCGGCGGTGTCCGAGGTCTCGACGTACTGCCCGTCCTGGACGCTCCAGCTACCGGTGCCGGTGTGGGTCCACCCGGCGGCATCACCGGAGAAGTCGTCGCTGAGCAGGGTGTTCCCCTCGGCGTCGGTCACCTTGACGTCGTCGTAGGCGGCGCTGGTGTTCCAGGTCGACAGGCCGACGGCTCCGCTGATCGGGGCGAGCAGGGAGGGGGTGCCGGTGGCCGTGGAGGGGACGACCCGGTCGCCGACGTTGTTCATGAAGAGCTTCTGGACCTCGTAGTCCGCCGAGCCCCAGGAGGCGTGGTTGTTGAACCACACCATGTCCGGGCTCCACTGGACGTAGTCCTCGTTGGCGAACAGCGGGGCGTAGGAGGCGAGCTTGACGACGTCCGCGTTGCGTTCGAGGCCAGTCATGTAGGCGGCTTCGGCGAGACCGTTCTTGAAGGCGTTGCCGCCGGAGGCGTATTCGCCGAGGAAGACCGCGGGCCCGCTCCTGTCGTAGGAGTCGTAGCGGTCGTTGTTCTGCAGGAACCACTGCGGGCTGTTGTAGTAGTGCTCGTCGACCATGTCGACCTTGGCGTCCCGATTGAGCTGCCAGGCCGTGTCGAAGGTGGTGCCGGAGTCGTCCGGGCCGGCGTTGGAGATGACCCGCATGTACGGGTACGCGGCCTGGATGGCGGCCCGGAACCGCGTGAACCGGGCGAAGAACTCGGTGGGGAGGTTCTCCTCGTTGCCGACCTCGATGTGGGTGAGGTGGAAGGGCTCGGGGTGGCCCATCTCGGCCCGTTTCCGGCCCCACTCGCTGGTCACCGGGCCGTTGGCGAACTCGATGAGGTCGAGGGTGTCCTGGATGTGCCGCTTCAGCAGCGCGTCGTCGTCGACGGCCTGGTTCTGGCCGCAGCCGGTCACCAGGGCGGGGACGACGGGCAGCGGCATGGCGCCGATGTCCTCGGCGAAGCGGAAGTACTCGTAGTAGCCGAGGCCGTACGACTGGTTGTAGCCCCAGAAGTCGGCGTTCGTGGCGCGGGTCTCGACCGGGCCGATGGTGTCCTTCCACTGGTACGACCGCTTGCGCTGGTAGCCGGAGGCCGCGCTGTAGTCCTGCATCGAGCCGGTGTTGACCAGGCAGCCGCCGGGGAAGCGGACGAACCCCGGGTGCAGGGCGGCGATCTTCTCGGCGAGGTCCTTGCGCAGGCCGTTGGGCTCGTGCCGGTAGGTGTCGCGCGGGAAGAGGGAGACCATGTCGAGCGCGGCCGCATCCGAGGTGGTCACGGTGAGACGGCCGGTGGAGCTGGTACGGGTCGCGGTGAGGGTCGCCCTGTACCGGGCCCAGCCGTTCTTCTTCACGGCCACCCGATGGGCGGTGGCGAGTGTGCCGCCGGCGTCCGACAGGCCGACGGTGAGGGTAGTGCGGCCCGCCGCGCGGGCCCAGACCGAGAAGTCGTACCTCTTGCCGTCCTCGACCCGGATGCCGGTGTTGTAGCCGGAGTTGGTGACGGCCGAACCGGCGGACAGGGCGAGGTAGTCGCGGTTGCGGTCGTCGAGGCGGCCGGAGTCGTCGACGACCTGGGCGGTGCCGGTGACCGTCCAGGCGGTGAGCGGCGTGTACGACGTGTTGTCGTCGGCCGTGTACTCGAAGGACCGGTTCTGGACGAGTTCCGCGTAGAGGCCGCCGTCGGCGGCGCGGTTGATGTCCTCGAAGAAGACGCCGTACATCGTCTTGTCGATCCTGGCGCCCTGAGCCGTCGGGTCGACGGTGATCGCGTAGTCGGTGACGTCCTCGGCGTGGGCGGGGGCCGGGACCAGGCCGGCGGCGAGCAGGAAAGCGCTTGCCCCTAGGCCGAGTCCCAGCCGGGTGCGGTTGGTGCGTGACATGGATACTCCGCGGCTCGTGAAGGGGTTGGCCTGGAGGGCCAGGCGCAACCGAGGTCATTCGGGTTCGAAATATCGGACAGCTGTCAGCACTTCGAACGGAAAGATAGATAGGGGTCATGAGCGCGTCAATGGGGCGGACGTCGGCCGGCTCCGGGACAGGTGCCACGGCGGGCGTAGGGTCGGGGCATGGGGACCCTGCCGCCGTACCAGTTCGTGCTCGCCGGACCGGCCGTCGTCCCGGTGGCACTCACCCCGCCCGCGTGCCGCATCCGGTGGCGGGGCGGGGCGCTCGCCGCGTACGAGGAGGCGTTCCGGGCGACCGGCCATGACGCGTGCCACGAGATCCGGCAGCGGGCCGGGCGCAAGGCGCCGACCGGCTCCCCCGGCCCGGGGAAGCCATGACCGAAACCATGACCGAAGGCGTACCCGTGGATGATTTCTGGCCGGTGGCGGATGTGCTCGCGCATCTGGCCGGGCGGTGGCGTGTCGAGCGGAGCGTGCGGGATCTGGCGAGCGGGGACGAAGGGTGGTTCGAGGGGGCCACGGCGTTCCGGGCACTGGAGGGGGGCGGGCTGCTCCACGAGGAGTCGGGGACGTTCACCTGGCAGGGGGTGGCGCGGCCGGCCGAGCGGACGCTGCGGTTCCTGCCGGGGCCGCGGCCCGGGACGGCGGACGTGCGGTTCGCCGACGGGCGGCTCTTCCACGACCTGGACCTGACCTCGGGGCGGTATGTCGCCGACCACCCGTGCGCGGCCGACCTCTACCGGGGCGAGTTCACCGTCCGGGACGCCGACCACTGGCGCACGGTGTGGCGGGTCGGCGGCCCGGCGAAGGACCTGGTGCTGACCACCGACTACGTGCGCCGGGCCTGATACCGGACGAGCGGATCCGGCAGCGGCACGGGCACCGGCACCGGCACCGGCACCGGCCCACCGTCATGTGGGCACGACCGGCCACGACGGCGCGGCGCACGACCGGCGACCGCGGCGCGGCGCGCACGGCCGACCGCACGGTGCGCCACTGCCGGCGGAGCGCTCAGATGCGTGAGGCCGGAGCCTGCGACGCGTCGAACCGCAGGTTCCAGCGGCCTCCGCGGCCCGTCACCGTGGTCGTGGACAGCGGGCGCACGTCGATGTTCCAGTAGGTCGACGGCGGCGCCTTGAGGGCGTAGACGAGCGCGGCGCGGATCACCGAGGGCTCGGCGACGGCGACGATCCGGCCGCCGTCGTCCACCGGGCGGGTGTCGAGCCAGCCGCCGACCCGGGAGATGAACGACAGCAGCGACTCGCCGCCGTGCGGGGTGGCGCGCGGGTCGGAGAGCCAGGCGTCCACCTGGTCCGGTTCCCTGGCCATCGCCTCGCCCAGCGTCAGCCCGCGCCAGCGGCCCATGTCGCAGTCGCGCAGGGCGAGCTGGACCAGCGGGGCGTACCCCAGACCCTCGCCGGTCGCGCGGCTGCGCGGAGTCGGCGAACAGTAGCGCAGCTCGGCCGCCGCGAGCGGTAGCAGGTCGGCGGCGACGCGCTGCACCTCGTCCCAGCCCGCCTGGTCCAGGGGGCGGGCGTCCTCGAAGCGCTCCGCGAGCAGCGGTGAGCTGCGCGCGGCCGCGACGAACGTGACCCGAAGTGACATGCGGCGATGGTGTGACGCTCAAGTGCGCAGGTCAAGGGCTCTTGATACGTGAATTGCACGAGGTGGGGGAAACGTTACCCAATGCTCAGGAGGTGTCCGACAAGTCAGCCGGAATGTCACTTCGGTGCCTCGTAGTAGAGCGCCATCCACTGGTCCGGGTGTTCGAGCGGGGCAAATCCGAGCTTCTCGTAGACCCCGTGGGCGTCGTGCGTGGCGAGCAGTACCCGCCGGATTCCGTACGGCCGCAGGTGCTCGCGGATCGCCCCGACCATCGCCGTGCCGACGCCCTTGCCGCGCACCGACGGGTCGACGTACACGTCGGCGAGCCAGGCGAACAGTGCCTGGTCGGTCACCACGCGCGCGTACGCCACCTGCTCCCCGGTGACCGTGTCGTACGTCCCGAAGTTGAGGGAGCCCGCCATCGCCCGCCGGTGCTGGTCCAGCGGGCGGCCGGTCGCCCAGTAGGCGTCGGTGGAAAGCCAGCGGTGGACGCGTTCGACGTCCACCCGGTCGGTGTCGGCGGAGAACTCGTAGCCCGCGGGGAGGCTGGGTGCGTCGCTCATGCGGGGATCCTCGCCGGTCGGCGGCGCCGGCGTCGATCGGATTTCACGGGCTTTCGGACGGGCCCTTCGGGTGGCTCCTTCGGAGTCCGGGGCGCAGCACCTCGTCGCAGGCCGTCCGCAGCCGTCGTACGCCCTCCAGGAGCTCCCCCGTCCCGGCGACCGCGGCGAAGCTCAGGCGGATGTGCGCGGCCGGGGGTTCGGCGCTGAAGTAGGGGCGGCCGGGGGTGACGGCGACGCCCGCGCGCAGGGCGGCGGCGGTCAGGGTCGCGTCGTCGACGCCCTCGGGGAGACGGAGCCAGAGGTGGTAGCCGCCGGAGGCGATGTGCGGAAGGGCCAGTTCGGGGAGGTGGTGGGCGAGGGCGCCGGTGAGGGTGTCCCGGCGGGTCTTCAACGCGGCCGACAGGGCGCGCAGGTGGCGGGGCCAGGCCGGGGAGCCGACGAGTTCGAGGGCCGCCTCCTGGAGGGGGCGGGGGACGAAGAAGGTGTCGACGATCTGGATGGCGCGCAGGCGTTCCAGGACCGGTCCGCGGGCGGCGAGTGCGGCCACCCGGAAACTCGGCGAGGTGGCCTTGGTCAGCGAGCCGACGTGGACCACGACTCCGTCGGGGTCGTCGGCGGCGAGCGGGCGGGGCAGCGGGCCCGCGTCGGCGTGGACCAGCCGTCGTACGTAGTCGTCCTCGATCACGAACGCGCCGGCCTCGCGGGCGATGCGCACCACCTCGGCGCGGCGGTCGGGGGCGAGGACGGCGCCGGTCGGGTTCTGGAAGAGGGGCTGACAGACGAAGACCCGGGCGCCGGTGGCACGGAACGCGTCGGCGAGGAGGGCGGGGCGCACCCCGTCGGGGTCGACCGGGACCGGGACCGGCCGCAGTCCGGCGGCGCGGGCGATGGCGAGCATGCCGGGGTAGGTGGGGGACTCGACGAGGACCGGGGCGCCGGGCGGGGCGAGCGCGCGCAGGGCGGTGGCGAGGGCTGACTGGCCGCCGTTCGCGATCAGCACCTCGGCGGCGGTGACCGCGCCGCCGATGTCCCGCGCGAACCATTCGCGCAGCTCGGGCAGCCCGTCGAGGGGCGGCCGCCCCCAGGCTCCGGGCCGGCGGCCGGCTCGCGCCAGGGCCGCCGCCATCGCGCGTTCGGGTTCCAGGGAGGCGTGCAGGTAGCCGCCGCTGAGTTCCAGCACGCCGGACGGCGGGGCGGCCAGGCAGACGGTGACCCCGGACGCGTCGACCGTGCGCGGGACCACGTCGAGGGCGCCGTCGGCGCTGAGCGCCACCTCCTGCCAGGAGGTGTCCCCGATGGGCTCGACCGTGGCCCGCGGCCTGGCCTTGAAGGCGCCGGCGCCGGGCCGGGTGACGACCAGCCCCTCCGCGACCAGCTGGGCCAGCGCCCGCGAGACCGTCACCGGGCTCACCCGGAACCGCTCGACGAGTGCCCGGCTCGACGGGAGCTTTCCACCCGGAGAGTAGCGGTCGAGGTCCCGCCGCAGCTGTTCCGCCAGTTCAAGGACACTGCTACGCTCTTGCATGACAGTACAGAGTAGCGCTACCGAGCGGACCTCGATAGCGGTCGGCACTCCCCCGGCCGCCCCCGCCTCCCACCGGGCCGGCACTCTGCAGGCCGCGCTCGGTGTCGTCGCCTTCTCCCTCACCTTCCCGGCCACCGCCTGGGGTCTGGAGGGCTTCGGGCCGTGGGCGCTGGTGGCGGTGCGCAGCGTCCTCGCGGCGGCCCTGGCGGGCTGCTGCCTGCTGTTCCTGCGGGTACGACTGCCCGAGCGCCGGCACTGGGCGGGGCTGGCGGTCGTCGCGGCCGGCGTCGTGCTCGGCTTCCCGATGCTGACCACGCTCGCCCTGGAGACCTCCACCACCTCGCACGCGGCCGTCGTGGTGGGCCTGCTCCCGCTGACCACCGCCCTCTTCTCGGCCCTGCGCATGGGCATCCGCCCCTCCCGCACCTTCTGGGCGGCGGCCCTGGCGGGTGCCGCGGCCGTGCTGGCGTTCACCGTCGCCCAGAGCGGCGGGGCACTCACGGCGGCCGACGGCTACCTGTTCGCGGCGCTCGTGGTGTGCGCGGCCGGCTACACCGAGGGCGGCAGGCTGGCCCGGGTCATGCCGGGCTGGCAGGTCATCGGCTGGGCGCTGGTGGGCTGCCTGCCGCTGACCGTGCCGGCCGCCGTGGTCGCCCTGTCGTACGAGCCGGTCGCCTGGAACGTGCACGGTGTGGCCGGTGTGCTGTGGGTGGCGGTGGGCTCGCAGTTCCTCGGTCTGGTGGTCTGGTACCGGGGCATGGCTGCGGTCGGCATTCCGAAGGCCAGCCAGTTGCAGTTGGCCCAGCCGCTGCTCACACTGGTGTGGTCGGTGCTGCTGCTGGGCGAGCACCTCACCGCGGCCGCTCCACTCACGGCCGCCGCAGTGCTCGTGTGCATCGCCGTCACCCAACGATCGCGATCGTGAGGAGGCCCTGGAGATGCGTGCATCCGAGGGCGACCAGCTTGTCCAGCACGGCAGGGTGGTCGGACAGCACGACCAGGTCTCGGAAGTCGTCCAGGTGCTGGGCCCCGAGGGCAATCCGCCCTACCGGGTCCGCTTCGAGGACGGCCACGAGGCCATCATGTCCCCCGGTCCCGACTGCCAGGTCAGGCACCAGGAGACCCACCACCAACCGTAGGCCGCGCGACGGGGTCGCCGGCCGCGCGCCGGTCAGCTCGGCGGAAGCGCCGGCTGCTGGTAATGGTCGGCGACCACCCGTGACAGCGCCCCGATCGGATCGGCGGCCACGTCCTGGGCCGCGAAGTAGACATGCCCGCCGACCTGCGGGTACTGGTGGGCCAGGGTCAGATGCCGGGACAGCTCGGCCGGGTTCTGCCAGGCCGAGGGCGCGTCGGCGGCCCCGGCCCGGTACAGCGCCTCACCGATGTAGAGCCGGGTTCCGGACCCCTTCGCCACCCCCGCCCACCAGTCGACGACCTTGGTGTAGTCGGCGGCCGCGTTGCCGATCTGCCAGTACACCTGCGGGACGATGTAGTCGATCCAGTTCTTCTGCACCCACTTCCGGGTGTCCGCGTACAGGTCGTCGTACGTCTCCACGCCCGCCTTGGTGTCCGAACCCCGGGAGTCGGTGGTGGCGTTGCGCCACACCGCGAACGGGCTGATACCGAACCGGGTGCCGGGCCGGAGCTTCTTGATCCCGGCGGCGGTCTCGGTCACCAGCTTGTCGATGTTGTCCCGGCGCCAGGCCGCCCGGGAGGAGAAGTCGCCGCCGTGGGTGTCGTAGGCGTCGTCGTCGTCGAAGGTCTGGCCGGCCACCGGGTACGGGTAGAAGTAGTCGTCGAAGTGGACGGCGTCCACGGGGTACTTGGCGACCGCGTCCAGGATCGCCTCCTGCACGAAGGCGCGCACGGCCGGGAGGCCCGGGTTGTAGTAGAGCTTGCCGCCGTACGGCACCACCCAGTCCGGATGCTTGCGGGCGGGATGCGAGGCGACCAGCTTGCCCGGGTCGGTGTTGTTGGCGATCCGGTAGGGGTTGAACCAGGCGTGCAGGTGCAGGCCCCGGGCGTGCGCCTCCTGGACGGCCACCCCGAGCGGGTCCCAGCCGGGGTTCTTGCCCTGGGTGCCGGTGAGGTACTGGGACCAGGGCTCGTGGGACGAGGGCCAGAACGCGTCGGCGGTGGGCCGCACCTGGAACATCACCGTGTTGAGCCGGTAGTCGACCGCCTTGTCGAGGAGGGCGGTCAGTTCCTTGCGCTGGGCGGAGGCCGACAGCCCGGTGCGCGAGGGCCAGTCACGGTTGGAGACGGTCGCCAGCCACATGCCCCGCATCTCGGTGGCCGCGCGCCGGGGCCGGGCCGCCGCAGGCACCCCCGGTGCCACCAGCGTCAGCGTCGACAGCGCCGCCACCGCGAACGCCCTGCGAGACACTTGCGCCATCGTGACACCCTCTCACTCTCCGGATCCGCGCGATCACGGATCGCCTCCGCGGCACAGCTTGCCCCCACCCGCACGATCGATCATCGATACTTACGGGTAACGTGCACGAACGGAGCAGGCACCGGATCCGGAGGTCCTGCCGGCCGCCCGTAGATCAGCGAAGGGGACGATGTGACCGACATCGAGAAGGTCGGAGTCGTGGGCTGCGGCCAGATGGGAGCGGGCATCGCCGAGGTGTGCGCCCGCTCCGGCCTGGACGTGAGGGTCGCCGAGACCACCGGCGAGGCCCTGGAGATCGGCCGCACCCGGCTGCTCAACTCGCTGGCCAAGGCCGCCGAACGCGGCAAGATCAGCGAGGAGGAGCGGGACGCCACGCTCGCCCGGCTGAGCTTCACCACGGACCTCGGCGAGTTCGCCGACCGCGACCTGGTGATCGAGGCCGTCGTCGAGAACGAGCAGGTGAAGACGGAGATCTTCCAGGTGCTCGACCAGGTGGTGAGCCGCCCGGACGCGATCCTGGCCTCCAACACCTCCTCGATCCCGCTGGTGAAGCTGGCGGTGGCGACCTCCCGTCCCGACCACGTGATCGGCATCCACTTCTTCAACCCGGCCCCGGTGCAGAAGCTGGTCGAGCTGATCCCGGCGCTCACCACCTCCGAGGGCACCATCAGCCGCGCCCAGGTCTTCGCCGAGAAGGTGCTCGGCAAGCACGCGATCCGCGCCCAGGACCGCTCCGGCTTCGTGGTCAACGCGCTGCTGGTGCCGTACCTGCTCTCGTCCATCCGGATGTTCGAGTCCGGCATCGCGAGCCGCGAGGACATCGACAACGGCATGGAGATGGGCTGCGCCCACCCGATGGGTCCGCTGAAGCTGTCCGACCTGATCGGCCTGGACACCATCGTCTCCATCGCCAACAGCATGTACGCCGAGTACAAGGAGCCGCTGTACGCCGCTCCCCCGCTGCTGCAGCGCATGGTCGAGGCCGGCCGGCTGGGCCGGAAGACCAACTCGGGCTTCTACACGTACGGCTGAACTCACCCCCGCTGACTACAGGGAGCGATGCTCCACGGGCCCGGCACCGCCATCGGTGCCGGGCCCGTGTGTTTCACACACCGTGTGCACGCCGGGCACGCATATGCCCTGCGCACACTCTCCCCACGCGCTCACCAGGCGAGTTCACTCTTCATGCGCATGCAAAGGGATGCGGAACGACATCTTCGACTACGCAAAGGAGTGGACCCGTGGCCACCGAACCAGAGCATCCCGTGGTCCAAGGAGAACTCGCAGAGTTACGTCGCCGCCTCGATGTGGCCTACGCCCAGGTCGAGGGCGGCCTGAACCTGCTCAGTCACCGCACCAAGGAGACGGCCAAGGAGCTGGACGACCTCAACACCCGCCTCGCCCTGCTGGAGAACGCCCGCTGGCCCCTGCCCTCGATCGCCGCGCTCACCGCACTGGGCGCCCTCGTCGTCACCGTCTGGCAGGCACTGGCCCACTAGTCGTCGGTGAGGCGCATGTGATGCAGCAGGAGTAACGCGGCCGCCATGTTGGCGGCCGGGACCTCCCCGCGGGCGATCATGTCCGGGACGAGCTTGAGGGGGACCCACTCCCGGCGGTCCGACTCGAAGTCGTCCACGGGGTGTCCGAGGTACTCGCCCTCGTCGGACCAGTAGATGTGGTGCCGGGCGTCGGTGAGGCCGTTGGACGGCTCCACGGTCATGAGGTGGTGCAGGGTTCCCGGCCGCCAGCCGGTCTCCTCCTCCAGTTCCCTGGCGGCCGCGACGGCGATGTCCTCGCCGTCCTCGACCACCCCGGCCGGGAGTTCCCACCCCCAGCTGTCGGTGATGAAACGGTGGCGCCACAGCAGCAGGACCTCACCCGCCTCGTTGACCACCGTCGCCACGGCCACGGGCCGCAGCCGTATCAGGAAGTGGTCGAGGTGCCGGCCGTCCGGCAGCTCGACATCTGCGAGATTGACGCTGAACCAGCGGTTTTCATACACAGTTTGTTCGTTCAGTTTCGTCCACTGCACGGTTCTGCCACCTTCCGCCGAGTAAGTGGCAATATCGCAGCAGGGACTCCTCAGGCCTACAGTGCGCCTCGCTCGACGGGGATGTGGTCTACAGCGGTACGCGCAGTGCGCTGTCGATGAGTTCCGCGGCCTCGGCGGTTCCGGCCGAACCGCTGCGCACCAGGTGCTCGCGCACCGCGCGGAGTCTGTCGCGCAGTCGCTGGGACTCCATTCCGCGGGCCTGTTCGGCCATCTGCACGGCCGTGGCCACCGCGTTGTCCGCGTTGCCCTGGCGCAGTTCGATGGTGCTGAGCATGGCCAGCCGGTGCACCCGCCCCCGGTCGTGGGCCGGGTTGTCGACGGCGGCCGCGGCGTGCTCCCGGGCGGCGGCGAGCTCGCCGAGGCTGAGCAGCGCCTCGGCCACCTGCACATTGACCAGGCCGGGTTGGACATAGCCGGTCTCGTCGGGTTCATGGCCCCGCCGGATGCGTTCGGCGGCCGCCTCCGCCCGCCGGATGCAGGACAGCGCGCTCGTGCCGTCGCCGAGGTGGGCGTACGCCTTGGCCTGCATCGCGTAGAGGTCGGAGGCGAGCGCCGGGGTGATGTGCTTGCCGGCGGCGCGCAGCGCGGCCTCCGCGAACGCGACGGCCTGCCGGAACTCCCGCATGAACAGCGCCTGGTTGACGAGGAGCGCGATGACATAGGCACCGAGTCCCCGGTCGCCGCTCGCCTTCGCCAGGCGCAGGGCCTGGTGGAAGTAGCGCTGCGCGAGGCCGTGGGCGTCGGAGTCGTAGGCGCAGATCCCCACGATGGCGACCAACCCACCGGTCGCCCGGTGCAGTTGACGCCCCGTGGCGTCCGTGTAGCTGCCGCGCAGCAGTGGCGCCGCCTCGGCGTTGAGGAAGCCGACGACCCGGGTGCGGGTCGCCATGCCGCCGGCCTTGCGGTACATCTGCTCGTAGTGGGCGCGGGCCGCCCGCAGCATCGCCAGATCGGCCGGGGTGACCCGGTGCCGTCCGCCGCGCGAGACGTCCACGTCCTCAGGGGGGTTCTCCCACTCCCACACCGGCATCACGGCGGGTGTGCCGGTGACGGCGGGGGCACCGAGTATGTGCGGGCGCTGCTGTTCGTCGGACCGCCACAGCGCGGTGGCCCGTTCGACGAACCCGGAGAGCGAGGTGGTGTGCGGGACGCTGGGCTCACCGGGCACACCGAGGCCGATGTCGTCGAGGGTGACCGTGCGGTGCAGCCGGGCGGCGAGCACCTCGCAGATCAGGTCGGGTACCTGGCCGCGCGGCCGCTGCCCCTTCAACCAGCGGGCCACGGCGGTGTGTTCGTAGCGGAGCGAGAGTCCACGGGCCCGGCCCGCCTGGTTGACGTGGGCGGCGAGACCGGCGTGCGAGATCCCCGCCTCGTCCAGGATCGCGTCGAGCAGAGAGTTGGGCTGCATGGATGCCCCCCGAGTGGCCTGGTGCCGTCAGCGTAGTGCGTGGGTGTTCACACGGGGTGTGAACGGAGTGCGCGAATCCGCAGCGTGCGCGCGCTGTTGCGGAGTGTGTCGGACCGGTTGACTGAACTGCCTCGCAAGAGGCCGGCCGGGCCGCCGGCTCCCCCCTCGTACAAGTGCGGTGGCCTGGCCGTTGGCTTCGGCGACGACTAGAGAAGGGGCCGTTGAAGGTGGTTCGTCGACTGCGGGTCGTAGGTGGCTGGTCGCGCAGTTCCCCGGGCCCCCGACGTGAGTCGGTGCTGGCGCTCGTCGCGAAGGACCAGGAGGGCGATGTCGTCGGTGGGGCGGCCGTCCGTGTGGTGGAGCAGGGCGGTGAAGACCGTCCTCAGGATGCTCTGGGGGGAGACCGGGCGATCCCGTACCGCCTCCGTCAGGGCCTGCGGCAGGGAGAAGAAGTGGCCCCTGGCGTCTCTCGCGTCCTCCGCGCCGTCCGTGAAAAGGACCAGGGAATCGTCGGGGTGCAGCTGACCGCAGTGGGTGGCGGCGAGGTCCGACGGCAGCGGGAAAGGGCCGAGTGGCGGCAGCGGATCGGCCCGTGACAGGGAGTCCACCCGCGCCCCGTTCACCACATACGGCCACGGATGGCCGCAGTTGAGGGCGCGCAGCTCGCCGTCTGCGGTGATCTCCAGCAGGAGCAGGGTGACGAACTCCTCGGCGACCGGGTTGTCCGGCTCCAGGCCGCCGGCGGGGTGTTCCGCCCTGGCTCGTTCTCGTAGGTGTCTGGCCAGGGCGCGGTCCAGCCGGCCGAGGACCCGGCCGAGTTCGGGTTCGTCGTGGGCCGCCTCCCGGAAGCTGCCGAGGACGGCGGCGACGGTACCGATGGCGGCCAGTCCGTGCCCGCGCACGTCGCCCATCACGACCCGTACGCCGTACTCGGTGGCGACGGCCTCGTAGAGGTCACCGCCGATGGCCGCGCCCCGGTCGGCGGAGAGCTGGGCGGCGGCGACGTTCAGCCCGGCGAGACGGGGTGGCAGCGGCCGCAGCAGCACGCTCTGCGCGGCACCGGCGACCTTGCGGACCTGCCGTAGCTCCCTGAGCAGGGCCCACCGGACATGGAGTATCAGCCCGGTGCCGACCGCGAAGAACACGGCGCTGGTGACGATGCGCGCGCCGAGCCCGTTCTGCTCGGCCAGCGGGCACCCGAACTTGTACGAGACCGCGACGGCGCCCCACACCGTGGGCAACCCCAGGGTGAGCGCACAGCGCGAGAGCCGAGAGCTGGTCCGGGGCCGCCTTCTGTGGGGAACCCCAGCCTTGATGCGGATCATGCCGATGGCCCCCAAGTAGGCCCTGACAGAACAGACGGACCGACCCCGAAAGGCCGGTCCGATTCTGTCGACGGCATGCCCCGAAAAGGCCATGTCCCCGGTGGATCTCACCCAAATGAGTGACCATCAACAGGACACCCGCATTTATGCAGGTGGCAGTACCTGTCAACGCCCTCACGGACGCGCCCCCTCAGGGGCGCGGGAAACCGCGCGACCAGCCGGCACGAAACCCGCACCCGGCCGAACGCGCGGCCCCCACGACGCCTAGCCGCGCAGCACCGCTCCCGTGCGCTCGCCCGCAAGGGCGACCGCCGCATCCCGCGCGGCCGACGCCTCGTCCACGGTCAGCGTCCGGTCACCGGCGCGGAACCGCAGCGCGTACGCCAGCGACTTCTTCCCGTCACCGAGCTGCTCGTCGTTGACATACACGTCGAACAGCCTGATGCCTTCGAGTAGTTCACCCGCCCCGTCGCGCAGCGCGGCCTCGACGTCGGCGGCCGGCACCGGCTTGTCCACCACGAGGGCGACATCCTGCGTGGCCACCGGGAACGTCGAGATGCTCGGCGCCTGCGGCGTGCCGTCGCCGGCCTGCTCCAGCGCGTCCAGGTCCAGCTCCATCGCGCAGGTGCGCGCGGGCAGCCCCAGCGCCTTGAGCACCCGCGGGTGCAGCTCACCGGCGTGGCCCACGACCCGCTCGGTGCCGTCGGCGACGACCAGCAGCTCGGCGCACCGGCCGGGGTGCCACGGCCCGTACTGGCCGGACCGCACGATCAGCTCGGTGCCGGTCTCACGGGCCACCGCACGAGCCGCCTCGACCGCGTCGGCCCAGTCGGCCGGACGGCCGTCGCCCCACCAGCCGGCCTGCTCGCGGGCGCCCGCGAGGACGGCGGCCACATGCCGGGGCTGCTCCGGCAGCACGGCGTCCAGCGCGGCGATCTCCTCGTCGGTCGGGCGGCGGTGGACCGGCAGATGACCGGCGACACCCTGCTCCTCGCGCGGGAGGAAGACCAGGCCGGTCTCGAACAGCGCCAGGTCGTGGACGCCCCGTCCGTCGTTGCGCCGCAGCGCGCCGAGCAGCCCCGGCAGCAGCGAGGTGCGCAGCGCGGGCTCCTCGTCGTTGAGCGGGTTGGTGAGCCGGACGACGCGGCGGGCCGGGTCGTCGGCGGCCAGGCCCAGCTGGTCGAAGACCTGCTCGCTGACGAACGGGTAGTTCAGCGCCTCGACATAGCCGGCCCCGGCCAGCGCGCGGCCCACCCGGCGGTGCAGCCGCTGACGGTGGGTCAGGCCCCGGCCGGACCGCGGCCTGGGCAGCGTGGAGGGCAGGTTCTCGTAGCCCTCCAGGCGGATGACCTCTTCGGCCAGGTCGTTCTGTTCGAGGAGGTCGGGCCGCCAGGACGGCACGGTGACGATCAGTTCGTCCTGCCCGTAGACGTCGCAGCCGACCTCCTGGAGGCGGCGGACCACGGTCTCCCGGCCGTACTCGACACCCGCGACCTTGTCGGGGTGGTTCGCCGCGACGGTGATGGTGTGCGGCGCGGACGGCGCGATGGCCTCGGTGACGCCGGCCTCGGCGGTGCCGCCGGCGAGCAGCACCAGCAGGTCGACCGTGCGCTGCGCGGCGGCGGCCGCGGCCTGCGGGTCGACCCCGCGCTCGAAGCGGCGGGAGGCCTCGGAGGACAGCTTGTGCCGGCGGGCCGTGCGCGCGATGGCGACGGCGTCGAAGTGGGCCGCCTCGATCACCACGTCCGAGGTGGCGTTCTCGGTGTCCTCGTGGTCGGCGATCTCGGTGTTGGCGCCGCCCATGACGCCCGCGAGGCCGATCGGGCCGCGGTCGTCGGTGATCACCAGGTCCTCGGCGTGCAGCTTCCGCTCGACGCCGTCGAGGGTGACGATCTTCTCGCCCTCGGCCGCGCGGCGGACCCCGATGGTGCCCTGGACCAGGGAGCGGTCGTAGGCGTGCAGCGGCTGGCCGAGCTCCATCATCACGTAGTTGGTGACGTCGACGGCGAGCGAGATCGGGCGCATGCCGACCTTCTGGAGCCGGCGCTGCAGCCAGATCGGGGAGCGTGCCTCGGGGCTCAGCCCGGTGACGGTGCGCGCGGTGAAGCGGTCGCAGCCGAGCGGGTCGGCGACCTGGACCGGGTAGCCGAAGGCGTTCGGTCCGGGCACGTCGATCAGCGCCGGGTCGCGCAGCGGCAGGCCGTAGGCGATGGCGGTCTCGCGGGCCACGCCGCGCAGGGACAGGCAGTCGCCGCGGTTGGCGGTGACGGCGATGTCCAGGACCTCGTCGACCAGTTCGAGCAGCTCGATGGCGTCCTTGCCGACCTCGGTCTCCGGCGGCAGCACGATGATGCCGTGGGTGCCGTCGGAGCCCATGCCCAGCTCGTCGCTGGAGCAGATCATGCCGTGGGAGGTCTTGCCGTACGTCTGGCGCGCGGCGATCGCGAAGTCGCCGGGGAGCACGGCCCCCGGCAGGACGACGACGACCTTGTCGCCGACGGCGAAGTTGCGGGCGCCGCAGACGATCTCCTGGGGCTCACCCGTGCCGTTGGCCGTGCCGACGTCGACGGTGCAGAAGCGGATCGGCTTCTTGAAGCCCTCCAGCTCCTCGATGGTGAGCACCCGGCCGACGACCAGGGGGCCCTTGAGGCCGTCGCCGAGCTGCTCGACGGTCTCCACCTCCAGACCGGCCGAAATCAGCTTGGCCTGCACATCGCGGCCGGTCTCGGTGGCCGGCAGGTCGACGTACTCCCGCAGCCAGGAAAGCGGGACCCGCATCAGATCTCCATCCCGAACGGCCGGGTGAACCGGACGTCACCCTCGACCATGTCTCGCATGTCCTCGACGTTGTGGCGGAACATCAGCATCCGCTCGATGCCGAACCCGAAGGCGAAGCCGCTGTACTTCTCCGGGTCGACACCGCAGGCGGTGAGCACCCGCGGGTTGACCATGCCGCAGCCGCCCAGCTCGATCCAGCCCTCGGAGGAGCAGGTACGGCAGGGCCGGTCGGGGTTGCCGACGGACTCGCCCTTGCAGACGTAGCACAGCATGTCCATCTCGGCGCTGGGCTCGGTGAAGGGGAAGAAGTTCGGCCGCAGCCGGGTCTTCATGCCCTCGCCGAACAGCGACTGGACCATGTGGTCCAGGGTGCCCTTGAGGTCGGACATGGTCAGGCCCTCGTCGACGGCGAGCAGCTCCACCTGGTGGAAGACCGGGGTGTGCGTGGCGTCCAGCTCGTCGGTGCGGTAGACGCGTCCCGGGCAGATCACGTAGACCGGCAGCTCGCGGTCGAGCAGCGAGCGGATCTGGACCGGCGAGGTGTGGGTGCGCAGCACCACACCGGACTCGGTACCGCCCTCGGGGCCCTGCACGAAGAAGGTGTCCGCCTCACCGCGGGCCGGGTGGTCCGGGCCGATGTTGAGGGCGTCGAAGTTGAACCACTCGGCCTCGACCTGCGGGCCCTCGGCGACCTCGTAGCCCATGGCCACGAAGATGTCCTCGATGCGGTCGGACAGGGTGGTCAGCGGGTGGCGGGCGCCGGCCGGGACGCGGTCGTAGGGCAGTGTGACGTCCACCGCCTCCTCGACCAGCACCCGGGCGTCACGCTCGGCCTCCAGGTCCTCCTGGCGGCCCGCGAGGGCCTTGTTCACGGCGCCGCGGGCCTGGCCGACCAGCTTCCCGGCGGCTGCCTTGGCATGCGGGGGCAGGGCGCCGATCTCGCGGTTGGCGAGGGCCAGCGGGGACGTGCCGCCGGTGTGGGCGACCTTCGCCTCCTGGAGCGCGTCGAGGGAGTCCGCGGCGGCGAAGGCGGCGAGCGCCTCGTCCCGCATGCGCTCGATCTCATCCGGTTTCAACGCCTCGACCTCGACAGGGTCGTACGACTTATTCGGTGCCGACATCTCTTCCCGTGCTTCCGATTGGCTGGCGGATGGTCCCCGAGACCGTTGGTGGGCCGTGAGAAGGACACAAAGGTGCCAAAGGCCGAGTCTAACGGGGTGGAGGTATACGAAGAGCCCGTGGGCCGTCAGGCGAGATACGCCGGCGCGCTCACGGGCAACGTAAATCGGAACTCGGCGCCGCCGCTCGCGGCGCGTCCGACGGTGATGGTGCCGCCGTGGGCCTCGACGATGCCCTTGACGATGTACAGCCCGAGGCCGGTGCCACCGCGCTTGCTGCCCCGCCAGAAGCGGGTGAAGACGCGGTTCATGGACTCCTCCGGGATGCCTGGCCCCTCGTCGCTCACGGTGACCGACGTGGCCGTGTTGTCGAGGTCCTCCCCTTCGCGCGGGGAAGCCGTCGGCGTGACGTCAATGGTGACGGTTCCCTCGCCGTGCCGCACGGCATTTTCGATGAGGTTGCTGAGGACCTGGTCGACCTTGTCGGGATCGGCCCACAGGGCGGGCAGCGGCTGCTCGATGCGGAGCAGGAAGCGGTCGGCGGGCTGACCGGCGGTGACGTACGCCTGGATGTGCCGTCCGACGGCCGCACCTATGTCCACGGGCTGCCGGCGCAGTTCAAGGCGTCCGCTGTCGATCCGCGAGATGTCCAGCAGCTCGGCGATGAGCCGGGTGACCCGGTCGGCGTCCGCGTCGACGGTCTCCAGCATCAGCCGTTTCTGGTCGTCGGTGAAGCGTTCCCATTTGGCGAGCAGGGTGGCGGTGAACCCCTTGACGGAGGTCAGCGGGGAGCGCAGCTCATGGGCGACGGTGGCGATCAGCTCGGCGTGGCTGCGTTCGGTACGGCGGCGGGCCTCGGTGTCCCGCAGCGACACGACGACCCGGCGGACCGGACCGGTCGGCTCGGCGCGTACGTAGGTGGCGGACACCAGCACCTCCCGGCCGCCGGGCAGCAGGAGGTTCCGCTCCGGCTGGGCGACCCGGATGGCGAGGCCGCCGTAGGGATCGGTGAGCTGCCACCAGCGCCTGCCCTCCAGGTCCTCTAAGGGCAGGGCCTTCTCCAGCCGCTGCCCGAGGGCGTCCGCGGGGGCGGTGGCGGTGATCCGGGCGGCGGCGGCGTTGAAGCAGACGACGATGCCGTGCTCGTCGGCGACCACCAGGCCGTCGGGCAGTTCGTCGGGGTCGACGCCGAGCCCGGTGAGGTCACCCTGCCGGGGTGCGGGCACGCGTCCGGTACCGCGGCCGCCCGGCGCGTTGCTGGTGCCGACACTCATCCCCGTACTCCACCTCTCAGACGGCGCAGCAGGCCCCCGAGCTGGTCACCCTACTAGCTCTCGGTGACGGAACGGCACCCTCCGGAGGCACGCTGTGCACGGGCCGTTGCGTAGAGACATACGGCGGCGGCGGTGGCGAGGTTCAGGCTTTCGGCCTTCCCGTGGATCGGAACGCGCACGACGGCGTCCGCCAGCGCGCGGGTCTCCTCCGGGAGCCCCCAGGCCTCGTTCCCGAACACCCAGGCGGTGGGGCCGCCCATGGTGCCCTTGTCGAGCTCGTCGTCGAGGTCGTCGGTCCCGGCGCCGTCGGCGGCGAGGATCCGCACACCGACGCCCTTCAGTCCGGCGACGGCCCGCTCGACGGGCACCCCGACGGCGACCGGCAGATGGAAGTGCGACCCGACGGAGGCGCGCACGGCCTTGGGGTTGTACAGGTCCACCGACGCGTCGGTCAGTACGACCGCTTCCGCCCCGGCCGCGTCGGCGCACCGCAGCACGGTCCCGGCGTTGCCGGGGTCGCGGACGTTGGCGAGGACGGCGACGAGCTTCGGACGGGCCGCGAGGACGTCCTCGAACGGCGTGTCCAGGAACCGGCAGACACCGACCAGCCCCTGCGGGGTGACGGTCGTGGAGATGTCGGCGATGACCTCTTCGGAGGCGAGGTGGATCCGGGCACCGACGTCACGGGCCGCCCCGACGATGTCGACGTACCGCTCCGCGGCCTCGACGGTCGTGAACAGCTCGACGAGCGTCGGCGTCCCGCCGACCCGATGCCCGGCCGCCTCCCGAACGGCCTGCGGCCCCTCGGCGAGAAACAGCCGGTCCTTCCCCCGGAAGTTCCGCTTGCCGAGCCGCCGGGCTGCGGCGACACGCACGGAACGGGGAGAGATCAGCTCAGGGCTGGGCATGGTGTGGACCACTTTCAAGGAAACGCGACGAAAGACGCCCCCGTAGGGGCGCGGGGCTGAATCGATTTACGGCTCCGCCGCGTGGGCGCGACCAGCCCCCACCGGCCCGCGGCCGCGGCTCAAAGCCGTGGACCACGACAACAGGACCCGCAAGCCCTAGAGCCTGCGGGTCCTCAAGTCACGTCGGCCAGGGCCAGCGCCAGCGTCACGCGGCCTTCGGCGCGTTGACGTCCGCCGGCAGCGCCTTCTGCGCGACCTCGACGAGCGCGGCGAACGCGCCGGCGTCGTTGACCGCCAGCTCGGCCAGGATCTTGCGGTCGACCTCGACGTTCGCGGCCTTCAGACCCTGGATGAAGCGGTTGTACGTGATGCCGTTGGCGCGGGCAGCGGCGTTGATGCGCTGGATCCACAGCTGACGGAAGTCGCCCTTGCGCTTCTTGCGGTCGTTGTAGTTGTAGACCAGCGAGTGGGTGACCTGCTCCTTGGCCTTGCGGTACAGGCGCGAACGCTGACCGCGGTAGCCGGAGGCCGCCTCGAGGATCGCCCGGCGCTTCTTGTGGGCGTTGACTGCCCGCTTGACGCGTGCCACTTGTTAACTCCTTGTAGCGGGGCCGCGGTTGGACTCACGCGGCCCGGAAACGACTGGGTCCCGGATCTGACTTCAGGGCGCCGGCCGGCGCCCGTGCGTCACTTGCCGAGAAGCTTCTTGATCTTCGCGGTGTCGCCCGGGGCCATCTCGGCGGTGCCGGTGAGGCGACGCGTCACGCGGGACGACTTGTGCTCGAGCAGGTGGCGCTTGCCGGCGCGCTCACGCAGGACCTTGCCGGAGCCGGTGACCTTGAAGCGCTTGCTGGCACCGCTGTGCGTCTTGTTCTTCGGCATAGCGCCGTTATCTCCTCGTCGATGGCGCTCCGGTGCCCGGTCGCGAAACCGGGCACTGTGGAACGTCGCTCTTGTATCGGTTACATCCTGAGGCTTGCGCCCCTGGGTGCTGACCTGGGGCGGTTGCCCCGGGATCACGCCTCGGCAGGCTCCTCGGCGGGCGCCTCGGCCTCGACCTCGACCTCGGCGTCGGCCTCCAGCTCGGCAGCGTTCTGCGACTTGCCGGGGTTGGCCTTGGCTTCGGCCTTGCGGGCTTCCTGCGCCTGCCGGGCCTCGGCCATCGCCTCGGTCTTCTTCTTGTGCGGACCGAGAACCATGATCATGTTCCGGCCGTCCTGCTTCGGGTTCGACTCGACGAAACCGAGGTCCTGGACGTCCTCCGCGAGACGCTGCAGCAGCCGGTAGCCCAGTTCGGGCCGGGACTGCTCGCGACCACGGAACATGATCGTGATCTTGACCTTGTCGCCCTGCTTGAGGAACCGTACGACGTGACCCTTCTTGGTGTCATAGTCGTGCGGGTCGATCTTCGGCCGGAGCTTCATTTCCTTGATGACCGTGTGCGCCTGGTTCTTGCGCGCCTCACGGGCCTTCATGGCCGACTCGTACTTGAACTTGCCGTAGTCCATGAGCTTGCAGACCGGCGGGCGTGCGCTCGCCGCCACCTCGACCAGGTCGAGGTCGTACTCCTGCGCAAGCTCCAGTGCCTTGGCCAGGGGGACGATGCCCACCTGCTCGCCACTGGGACCGACAAGTCGCACCTCGGGAACGCGAATCCGGTCGTTGATGCGGGGCTCGGTGCTGATGGATCCTCCTCGGTAGCACCACGCGACGGTCTGGCGGACAGCCGCGTAACGTCTCTATACGTAAGACCTAACCGCACCGAAGCACAAAAAATGCCCCGGACGATCACAGGCAGGGCTCCTCGAACTACCGGAGCACCGCCGCGGGGATCGCGGGGCGCACTATCGGACGGAACGCTGTCGCCGTAGCGGCGAAGCGGCCGTCTGACCGGTGACCCGCCGCCCGGCAGGGCGGTCAGGTGGGAGTTCGAAGCCTCCACTTGTGGGCCGGGTCGGTGAGCCGTGAGGCATACCTGTTCGGCCGGTCGTCACACAAGGTTAGCAGCAAAGCCGAGAGAGGACCAATTGGGGCGTCCTGGGGCCAGGTCGGAGCCCCGCGCCCGCTGCGCCTATCGTGTGCGTCATGAGTGAAACGCCCCTTCCTGGCACCGGTGACGCCGGTCAGCCCGACTTCGACGAGATGACCCGCGACATCGCCGAGGTCCCCGCGGTCGAGGTGATCGTGACGGTCGCCGTCAACCTGATGAGCGCCGCGGCCGTGAAGCTCGGTCTGACCGAGGAGGGCGACAAGTACAAGGACCTGGACGAGGCCCGCAAGCTGGTCACCGCCCTCGCCGGGCTGCTCGACGCGTCCGCGACCGAGATCAGCTCCTTCCACGCGGCCCCGCTGCGGGACGGTCTGAAGTCGCTCCAGCTGGCCTTCCGCGAGGCCTCGATCGTCCCCGACGAGCCGGGCCAGGGCCCCGGCGAGAAGTACACCGGCCCGGTCTACGGCTAGATCAAGGTCGTAAATCTACTACCCACGTACGTACAAGGGCTCGCCCGGCGGCGTGGCCCCGGCCGGCAGCAGTGCCAGGTCGAGGCCGCGTACCAGGCGGGCCCGCAGTGTCTCGTCGGCGGCGAGCCGCCCGGCGACGGCCTGGGCGGTCTCGGCGGCCGGCGCGGCCGGGTCGAGGACCAGGGCGAGGGTGCCGTCGGTCCGGCCCGGTCCGAGGTGGGCACGGCGCACGGCGGGCTCGGCCGCCACGATGGTACGGACGGCCTCGATGACGGCCGGGTCGGCGAGCGGATCGGCCGTCGTCCGCCCCTCCGCGAGCGCGAGCAGCACCGGGCCGGTCAGCTCGAACGGCACCGGCCCCGACAGGTCCAGCACCACCGTGTCCGCCTTCTCGTGCGCGGCCGCCTGGAGCGCCTGGTGCAGGGGTACGGCGACGGGCCGCGCCGCCGGGTCCCAGCGGGCCAGCGACTCGGTGGAGGTGAAGGCGGGCAGGGCGGTGCGGGCGCCGGCCTTGAGGGTGGGGACGGCCATGTCGCTGGTCTTCTCGCGGCGCAGCCCGTTCTCGTCCTCCTCGACCTCGCCGAGGACGGCGACCACCGGGACGAGCAGCCGGGCGCCCTTCAGGGCCGCCAGGACGGGCCCCACGGCCGTGCGGTCCTCGGCCCAGGCGGCCAGCGCGGCGGCCAGCCGGGGGTCCGCGGAACCGTCGTCGGCGGAGTAGCCGGAGTCGGGAATGTTCTTGTTCGCCACGGTCCCCGACCCTATCGGGGGGATGCTGCTGCGGTTGTGCGGCCCCCGAAACCGGATCGACACCGCTTTCACGGGATTCTCAGATATCCCTGACCTCCTTCTAACGTCCGGCAAACGGATCGCACAGTCCCCGCCCCGAGCATCGCGGGCATGGAGTCCCCCAGAGCCACCCCAGGATCCCGGCGGGCCCCCCGCCGTGCCCGGCCCCGGCGCCGGGCTCTTGTCTACGTCTCCCTCGCCACGGTCGCCGTCCTCGGCGTCACCGCGGCGGGGACCGTGTACGTGAAGGCGCACGCCCGCGAGGGCGGCGCCGTATCCTCGGCTGCGTCGCCGACGCCCTCCCCTTCTTCGTCTTCTTCTTCCTCTTCTTCGGCCTCGGCGAGCGGGGAGGCATCGGTGGAACCCGTGACGGAGCCGGCCGTGGACCGGGACGCGCTGCTGAGCACGGCGATGAAGACGGTGACCGTGCCCTCCGGGGCGAAGGTGTCGGCGGCCGTCCTCGACCTGGACTCCGGGGACAGCGCGGCCTACGGCGACACCGCGTTCGACACCGCGAGCATCGTCAAGGTCGACATCCTGGCGACGCTGCTGCTCCAGGCGCAGGACGCGGGGCGGCATCTGACGGCGACGGAGAAGGCGTACGCCACGAAGATGATCGAGAACAGCGACAACACGTCCGCGTCGGAGCTGTGGGACGTAATCGGCGAGGCGGCGGGCCTGGACGCGGCGAACAAGCGCTTCGGGCTGACGGACACCGAGGGCGGCGACGGGGCGCTGTGGGGGCTGACCCAGACCACGGCGGCGGACCAACTCACCCTGCTCCAGCAGGTGTTCGGGGACGACTCGAAGCTGAGCGAAGCCTCGCGGTCGTACGTTCAGGGTCTGTTGAAGGCGGTCGAGTCCGACCAGCGGTGGGGGGTTTCGGCCGCCGCCGACGGTTCGGAGTTCGCGCTGAAGAACGGGTGGCTGGCGCGGAGTTCGACCGGGCTGTGGGATGTCAACAGCATCGGGCGGGTGACGGTGGGCGGGACCGGCTATCTGGTCGCGGTGCTGTCCAAGGGGACGGTGAGTCAGGCGAAGGGGATCTCGCTGGTGGAGGCGGCGGCGAGGGCGGCGGTGAGTTCCTTCACGGCGGCTGACTCGTCTGCGTCTGCTGCGGCTGCGGCTGCGGGTTCGGCTGCGGCTTCGCAGTAGGGGGAGGGTTCGACGGTTCGTGGGCGGGTGCGGGCCGGTGGGGGCTGGGCGCGCAGTTCCCCGCGCCCCTGAAGGGGAGCCTGTGCTCGGGGCGGTCCGGAAGACGGGCTGGTCAGATCGGTCTGCGGCGGTTGCGCCACATGACTCCCGCCGCCACCAGCAACACGCCGCCCGCGCCGCCCGCCAGTGGGGCCGCCCAGTCCGTCGCGCTCGTGGTCTCCTTCGCCGTGTCCGGGCCCGGGCCGAAGTACTTCTTGCCGTAAGACGCCGAGGTCAGGCTCTGTGTCTTCAGCCTGGCCGCGTCCTTGATCGCCGCCGCCGGGTCGATCATGCCGAAGCCCCGGGAGTCGTCGCGGCCGCCGGAGGGGGCGTCGCGGGCCGTGTCCTCCAGGAGCTTCTTGATCTGGGCCGGGGTGAGGCCGGGATGGGCGGCCTTGACCAGGGCCACGGCACCTGACACGAAGGCCGAGGCGGCGCTCGTGCCCCAGCCCTCGTAGTACTTGTGGTCCGGGTCGGCGATGACGATGTCGACGCCGGGTGCGCTGATCGTGGCGTACCAGCGGCGGGTGGAGAAGGCGGCACGGGTGCCGAACTTGTCCACCGCGGTGGCGGCGATGACGCCCGGGTACGCGGCCGGGTAGGAGATGTGGTCGCCCTTGTCGCCGCCGTTGCCGGCCGAGGCCACGACCACGACGTCCTTCTTCAGGGCGTACTGGATGGCCTCGTCCTCGCTCGGCTCGGGGTGCGCGGAGTCGGAGTCGTCGCCGAGGGAGAGGTTGATGACGTCGGCACCGTGGTCCGCGGCCCAGCGGATGCCCTCGGCGAGGGCGTTGCCCCGGGTGGAACGGGCCTTGCCGCGGGCGTTGTCGCCGTCTTCGAGGATGACCCGGACGGGCAGGATCTTGGCTTCCGGGGCGACCCCCATCACGCCTTCACCATGGCCGACCCCGTGGCCGTGACCGGCGATGATGCCGGCCATGGCGGTGCCGTGCCGGGCCCAGGTGCGTTCGCCGGGCTTGGCGCCGAAGCCGATCATGTCCTTGGCGGTGAGGACGTTGCCGACCAGGTCGGGGTGGTCGGCCTCGACACCGGTGTCCAGGACGGCGACGGTGACGCCCTTGCCCTTGGTGGTCCGCCAGACCTCGTCGAGGTGCAGGGCGGACAGGCCCCACTGCTGGGCGCGGATGCTGTCGGCGTAGGCGGTCGTGGACGGCAGGAGGGCGAGCGAGCCGGCGAGCAGCAGGCTCAGCGCGGCCCCGGTTGCGCGGCGCTTCATGAGGGCTTCTCCGTTGCCGGGCCTACGGTGTTCTGCCGCAGTCGCCGTTCGATGCGGTCGGCCAGTCCCTGGGCCTCGTTGCCGAGGCCGGCCTGGGCCGCGGCCGTGGTGGCGCCGGACGCCTCCGCGTCGGCGGCGGACTGCGGGGTGTCGACGGTACGGCCGTCGGCCCAGCCGGAGACGGCGTAGGCGACGACCGGGGCGTCGGTGAGCACGGAGATCGTCCAGGAGGCGCGCTGGTGCCGGCCGAAGCGCTCGGCGGCGGTGCCCTTGGCGGCGTACGGGAGGGGCATCAGGTCGGTACGGCGGTCCAGGTGCTCGTCCTTGAACCGCTTGGCGAGGGCGGTCATCCCGGCCGGTTCGGCCTTGGTGAACAGCAGCCCCACGGTCGTCACATAGCTCTGGGTGGCGTCGGTGTAGGTGGCCCGGATCAGGCGCTGGCAGCCGACCGGGGCGAGGGCCTTGCGCAGCAGCGGGTCGAAGGCGTCGGCGCAGCCGGAGGCGGAGGCGACAGCGATCCGGGTCCAGGTGCGGTCGGCTCCGCCGGGGCCGGCGCCGGTGCCCTGCACGGTGGGCGGGAAGAGTTCGTCGACGGGCACGTTGTGCCACAGGCCGGCGGCCGAGCTGAAGCTGCTGGCGGCGGCCAGGTCCCCGTCGTCGTCGACGATCCAGCTTCCGGTCACCGCGCCACCGATGAGTCCGAGTCCGAGCACCATGCAGGCGGCGGCTGCGGCGGTACGGGGCGCCACCCGGCTGACCAACGAACGCCCCCACCCTCGCTCGTCGTACCCCTCGGGTTCGCCGAACGTCACGACGGGCCGGTCCCTGCCGGGCGTTCCCGCGGCGGCGGTCCAGGACATCGCGGGGTCCGGCGCCGGGCCGGGGCCGTACAGCGAGGAGGCGGTGTCCCCGGTGGGCGGGGCAGCGGCGGGGGCCGGGGGTGTCGTCGGGCGGGGTGGGAGCGGCGGGGCGGTGGGCGTGGGGGGCTTCGCCGGGCGCGGCGGCGGGGTGGCTTTCGGGGGCGTCCCGGGGCGCGGCGGGGCCGTCGGCACCGGGAACGTCCGCATGTGCGGGCTCCACGCGGTGCCCGACTCCGGCGCCCCGAAGGAGGGCGAGAAGTCGCTGCGCGGCCGCTCGGGCCGCCTGGTCCCGGGCACGCCGGAGGTACCTGCGGCCGTCTCGCCGGCGGCCGCCGGTCCGGCGGTACCGCGCCGCCCGTCCGACGACGCCTCCGGTTCCTCCGGGGCGCGGACGGGACGTAGCGAGGCGGTCGATTCCGAAGCGGACTCCGGGCGCCGGTCCGACAGCCCGGGCCGGTACGGCGACCAGGGCTGCGCCCCGCGACCGCCCTCCCTCCCCGGAGACGCCGACCGCTCGTTTCGGCGATCCTCTTCGCGCGACACCGACGACTCGGTCCGGCGGTCCTCCCGGCCGGCCGGCCCGGACGGCACACTCCGCCCGCTCTCCCATCCGGAAGCCGTGGCCGGTGTGATGCCGCCGCCCTCCCGGCCGGAGGGCGCGGGCGGTGCGAGCCGGGTGGGCTGTCCGGCGGAGGGGGTGGACGGTGTGGTGCGGTCGGTTTCCCGGGCGGAGCTGGTGGGTGGGGTGTCCGGGAAGCGGGCCGAGGCCGGTGGCGGGGGTGCCGGGGGCGGGCTCTGCGGGGGGTGGAGGTCGGGGTAGCGGGGGCGTGTGATGCGCTCGGCGGTAGCCGGGCGGGCGGCCGCCCGCTCCCCCGCACCCTGTTCGCCCTGCGCCACCGCACCGCCCCGACTCGTCCGGTCCTCACGACTCTGCTGCGCACCGGGCCGTCCCGGCAACTGGTCCTGCCCGGTGGCGTCGGCGCTACCAGTGGATACGTCGGACCGCTGCGACCAGTTCACCCGGTTCGGCCGGTCGAAGAACCCCGGCCCGTCGGTCCGGCCGCTCGCGTCGGCGGTACCCGGCGCCTCACCCTGGCCGGCCGCCCCGTCGGCCGCGCCGCCGATGGGGGGCGCGGGGTCGGTGGTGGGCGCGGGGTCGGGCGAAGGGCGTCGCGGGATCGGGGCGTGCCGCGCTTCCGTGCTCATGCGCCCCCCGTTTCCTCCTGCCCGGGCCAACTCCGCGTACGGGCCGGCGTACTCCCCGGCGCGGAGACGTCCGCCCCGGGCACGCATACCCGCACACGCGGATCCGCATCCCCGCGCGGGTCAGGCGGCCGGGGTCGTTCCGCCGTACGTGCGCGTCACTCTACGGGTTGTCCGAGAGCGAACGGGAACCAGTCCACGACCGCGGGGCATCTGCCCGTATCGTCCCCCTACCCTGCGGTAATCCTGTCTGGCAGGCTTCGTTCATGACTGCGCGCGCCGCCGACCGGGCCCGTTACGACCGGGCCACCGCCCATCTGGACGCCCCTCTCGCGATCGTCGACCTGGAGGCATTCGACGCCAACGCGGACGATCTCGTGCGCCGGGCCGGCGGCAAGCCGGTGCGGGTCGCGAGCAAGTCCGTACGCTGCCGGCACCTGCTGGAACGGGTCCTCGCGAAGGACGGTTTCGCCGGGATCATGTCCTTCACGCTCGCGGAGTCGCTGTGGCTCGCGCGCTCGGGTTTCGAGGACATCCTGCTGGCCTATCCGTCCGCCGACCGCGCCCGGTTCGCCGAGCTGGCCGCCGATCCCAAGCTCGCCGCGGCCGTGACGGTGATGATCGACGACCCGGCCCACCTCGACCTGATCGACGCGGCCCGCGCCGGCGGCAGCGAAGTGGTGCGGGTCTGCCTGGAGTTGGACACCTCGCTGAAGCTGTTCGGCGGGCGGGTGCGGGTCGGCGCCCGGCGTTCGCCGCTGTACTCCCCCGCCCAGCTCGCCGACCTGGCGCGGACCGTGGCCCGGCGGCCGGGCTTCCAGCTGGTCGGGATCATGGCGTACGAGGGGCACATCGCCGGGGTCGGGGACAGTGTCGCCGGCCGGCCGCTGCGCTCCCGCGCGGTCCGGCTGATGCAGGCCACCGCCCGCCGTGAGCTGGCCGAGCGGCGCGCCGCGGTGGTGCGGGCGGTCCGGGCGGTGGCGCCGGACCTGGAGTTCGTCAACGGCGGCGGCACGGGCAGTGTGCAGACCACGGCGGCTGAGGACGCGGTCACCGAGATAGCCGCAGGGTCGGGCCTGTACGTGCCCCGGCTCTTCGACAACTACACGTCGTTCACCGGCCGCCCGGCCGCCCTGTTCGCCATGCCGGTGGTCCGGCGGCCCGGCGTCGGGGTCGTCACCGTCCTCGGCGGCGGCTACCCGGCCTCGGGCGCCGCGGGCCCCGACCGGCTGCCGGTGCCGTACCTCCCGCAGGGGCTGTCGTACGACCCGCAGGAGGGCCCCGGCGAGGTGCAGACCCCGCTGCTCGGCTCCGCGGCGGACGACCTGCTGATCGGCGACAAGGTGTGGTTCCGGCACGCCAAGGCGGGCGAGCTGTGCGAGCGGTTCGCCGAGCTGCAGCTGGTCGAGGGCGACCGGGTGACGGCGACCGTGCCGACGTACCGCGGGGAAGGTCACACCTTCCTCTAACCCTCCGGTTTCCGGTCCACCGGGCGGATGCCGCTGGTGATCGCGTCCATGTCGGACAGCGGCGGTCCGTCCGGGCCGGCGTCGAAGGCGAACCGGACGACGACCGGGGCCGGGATGCCGGTGTGGGAGGGAAAGGCGAGGGACTGGACGTAGCCGCCGGGTCCCTCGGCCGTCCTGACCCGCCAGCGCACCAGGTATCCGTCGCCGCCGGCGACCGCGACTCGCCCGGCCTTGACGACCTGATGGGACCGGATGCCGCCGAAGGGCCGTTCGCCGCCGGGTTCGTGGCCGTAGGCCGTCTCGGCCGCGTCCGGTACGTCCCGTTCGGCGACGGTGCGCGCGGAGCTGCCGTCGGCGCTGCCCGCGGTACGGCTCTGGACCTCGCCGTGGCGGCACCGGCCGGTGTCGGCCGGGCAGGCGTAGGTGCCGTCGGTGGTCATCACGACGTCGTCCTGGGCGAGGTACGAGGAGCCGGTCCAGCCGCTCGGGACCGGCAGGGAGATGCCGTTGAGCTGGTCGACGACCAGGGACGGGGGCGGCGGGCCGGTGGGGGCGGTGTTGATCGCGGTGTCCGTGCCGGCGCGCAGGTCGTCGGTGCGGAGCACGGTGGCGCCGCCGACGATCGCCGTCGCCAGCACGGCCCCGGCGGATATCAGGGCGACCGCCTTGGCGCGTGCGGACGCCCCGGCCGCCGGGATCGGCGGCGCGGGGAGGCCGGACGGGGTGCGCCGGTGCTCGGTCCAGGTCCTGCCGTCCCACCAGCGCTCCAGGTGCGGAGCCTGTGGGTCGCGGTACCAGCCGGGCGGCGTCATGCTCACTCCCGCACTGTAGGACGGGAGTTGGGGCGGCTCCTACAGGGGTGTGACGTACGCGCCGGAGATCCCGCCGTCCACCAGGAAGTCGCTGGCGTTGACGAACGAGGAGTCGTCGCTGGCCAGGAAGGCGACGGCGGCGGCGATCTCCTCGGCCTCGGCGAACCGGCCGAGCGGGATGTGGACGAGGCGGCGGGCGGCCCGCTCGGGGTCCTTGGCGAACAGTTCCTGGAGGAGGGGGGTGTTGACCGGTCCCGGGCACAGCGCGTTGACGCGGATGCCCTCCCGGGCGAACTGGACGCCCAGTTCGCGGGACATGGCCAGAACTCCGCCCTTGGACGCGGTGTAGGAGATCTGCGAGGTGGCCGCGCCCATCCGGGCCACGAAGGACGCGGTGTTGATGATGGAGCCCTTGCCCTGGCGCCGCATGTAGGGGATGGCGGCCTTGCAGCACAGGTAGACGGAGGTGAGGTTGACCTCCTGGACGCGCTTCCAGGCCTCCAGGCCGGTCTCCAGGATGGAGTCGTCGTCGGGCGGCGAGATGCCGGCGTTGTTGAAGGCGATGTCGACGCTGCCGTAGGTGTCGTATGCCGTCCGGAAGAGGGCCTCGACCTGTTCGGCGTCGGTGACGTCGACCTTCACGAAGAGCCCGCCGACCTCCTCGGCGGCGGCCTTGCCGCGGGTGTCGTCGACGTCGCCGCAGACGACGTGCGCGCCCTCGGAGGCGAGCCGCCGTGCGGTGGCGAGGCCGATGCCGCTGCCGGCTCCGGTGATGACGGCGGTGCGGCCGACGAGTCGGCGGCAGACGATGTCAGGGGTCTCAGCGGTCACTGTGCGGGGCCCTCCGTGCTGATGAAGACGTTCTTGGTCTCGGTGAAGGCGGTGAGCGCGTCCGGGCCGAGCTCGCGGCCGATCCCCGACTGCTTGTAGCCGCCGAAGGGGGTCCAGTAGCGGACGCTGGAGTGGGAGTTGACGGACAGGTTGCCGGCCTTGACGGCCCCCGAGACACGCAGTGCGCGGCCGACGTCCCGGGTCCACAGGGAGCCGGAGAGGCCGTAGTCGGTGTCGTTGGCGATGCGGATCGCGTCGGCCTCGTCGTCGAAGGGGATGACGGCGGCGACCGGGCCGAAGACCTCCTCGACGGCCACGCGCGCGTGCGGGTCGACGCCGGTGAGGACGGTGGGCGGGAACCAGAAGCCGGGGCCCTCGGGGGCCTTGCCCCGGATGCCGGGCGCCTCGGGGTCGACGTACGAACGGACGCGGTCCAGCTGGGACCTGGAGATCAGCGGGCCCATGTCGGTCTTCTCGTCGGCCGGGTCGCCGACGGTGACGGCCTCGATCGCGGGGGCGAGCAGTTCCAGGAAGCGGTCGTGGACGGACCGTTGGACGAGGATGCGGGTGCGGGCGCAGCAGTCCTGGCCGGAGTTGTCCAGGAAGGACACGGGGGCGGCGGCCGCGGCGGCCTCGATGTCGGCGTCGGCGAAGACGATGTTGGGGCTCTTGCCGCCGAGTTCGAGGGTCACGCGCTTCACCTGGTCGGCGCAGAGCGCCATGATGCGCTTGCCGACGGCCGTGGAGCCGGTGAACACGATCTTGGCGACGCCGGGGTGGCGGACCAGGGCCTCGCCCGCGATGTCACCGCGGCCGGGCAGTACCTGGAAGAGGTGCTCGGGCAGGCCTGCCGCCAGGGCGAGTTCGGCGAGGCGGAGCGCGGTCAGGGGGGTGGTCTCGGCGGGTTTCAGGAGCACCGCGTTGCCGGCCGCGAGGGCGGGTGCGGTGCCCCAGGCCGCGATCGGCATGGGGAAGTTCCAGGGGGCGATCACGCCGACGACCCCGAGGGGTTCGAGGAGGGTGATGTCGAGGCCGCCGGGGACCGGGATCTGGCGCCCCGTCAGCCGCTCGACTCCGCCGGCCGCGTAGTCGAGCAGGTCCCGGACGTTGCCCGCCTCCCAGCGGGCGTTGCCGATGGTGTGCCCGGCCTCCCGGACCTCCAACCGGGCGAGCTCCTCGCGGTGTTCGTCGACGAGGACGGCGAACCGGCGCAGCAGTCGGGCCCGGTCGCCGGGTGCGAGCGCGGCCCACCGCTGCTGGGCCTCGGCGGCCCGTCGTACGGCGGTGTCGATGTCCTCCTCCACAGCCCCCGGGACGGTCGCGATCACCTCTTCCGTGGCCGGGTTGAGGACGTCGAGTTCGTACTGTTGCGACAAGTGGTGCCTCACATGCGTTCGAAGGAGCGGCGCAGCTCCCAGTCGGTCACCGCGGCGTCGAAGGCGGCCAGCTCGACGCGGGCCATGTTGCGGTAGTGCGCGACGACCTCGTCGCCGAAGGCGGCCCGGGCGATGGGGCTGTTCTCCCAGAGCTCGGCGGCCTCCCGGAGCGTGGTCGGGACGTGCGCGAAGTCGGCGGTGTAGGCGTTGCCGGGGCAGGGCTCGGGGAGTTCGAGCTTCTGCTCGATGCCGTACAGCCCGGCCGCGACCAGTCCGGCGACGGCGAGGTGCGGGTTGACGTCGCCGCCGGGCAGCCGGTTCTCGAAGCGCAGTGAGCGGCCGTGGCCGACGACTCTGAGCGCGCAGGTGCGGTTGTCCTGGCCCCAGGCGACCGCGGTCGGGGCGAAGGAGCCCGGCTGGAACCGCTTGTAGCTGTTGATGTTGGGCGCGTACAGGAGCGAGAAGTCACGGAGGGCGGCCAGCTGTCCGGCGAGGAAGTGCCGCATGACCTCGGACATGCCGTCCTGGGAGGCGAAGGTGTTGGCGCCGTCCGCGTCCGTCAACGACAGGTGGATGTGGCAGGAGTTGCCCTCCCGCTCGTTGTACTTGGCCATGAAGGTGAGGGAGACGCCCTCCTGGGCGGCGATCTCCTTGGCACCGGTCTTGTAGATGGCGTGCTGGTCGCAGGTGACGAGGGCCTCGTCGTACCGGAAGACGATCTCGTGCTGGCCCGGATTGCACTCGCCCTTGGCGGACTCGACGGTCAGCCCGGCCCCCGCCATGTCGTTCCGGATCCGGCGCAGCAGCGGCTCGATCCGCCCGGTGCCCAGCACCGAGTAGTCGATGTTGTACTGGTTGGCCGGGGTCAGCCCCCGGTAGTCGGCGTCCCAGGCGGCCTCGTAGGTGTCCTTGAACACGATGAACTCCAGCTCCGTACCGACCTGTGCGGTGTAGCCGAGTTCGGCGAGGCGCTCCAGCTGGCGGCGGAGGATCTGCCGGGGCGCGGCGACGACCGGGGAGCCGTCGTTCCAGGCGAGGTCGGCGATGAGCATGGCGGTGCCCGCGTTCCAGGGCACCCGGCGGAGGGTGGCGAGGTCGGGGTGCATGGCGAAGTCGCCGTAGCCGCGGTCCCAGGAGGACATGGCGTAGCCGTCGACCGTGTTCATCTCGGTGTCCACGGCGAGCAGGTAGTTGCAGCCCTCGGTGCCGTGGCGCAGGACCTCGTCGAGGAAGAAGCGGGCCGCGAACCGCTTTCCCTGCAGTCGCCCTTGCATATCCGGGAAGGCCAGGACGACAGTGTCGATCTCACCGCTCGCGACGAGGGTGTGCAGTTCCTCGACGCTGAGCGGGGGTGTGCGGTCTGCCACGGGAGGACTCCTTGGGCTTCATCGCGCTGCTGCGGCCGGGCCGGGAGTTCTAAGGTATTGCTGAGAACCATTGCTTGGGAAGGGGGTACGGCCATATGTCGCTGGATGCGGACGGCACCCTCGACGACCCGTTGACGCCGGTGTTGCGACCGGTACGGGCGGGCAACGGCTTCGAGGAGGCGCTGGAGCAGATCCTCCAGGTCGTCCGGCTGGGTCTGGTTCCGGGCGGCGAGCGGCTGCCCGCCGAGCGGGAGCTGGCGGAGCGGCTGGGGATCAGCCGGGTGACGCTGCGCGAGGTGCTGAAGGTGCTCCAGGACCAGGGCCTGGTGGAGTCCCGGCGCGGACGGTACGGCGGCACGTTCGTGCTGCCGCGCGCCGACGCGGGCGGCGAGGACGAGCTGCGGCGCCGGATCGCCGAGGTCGACATCGAGGACGTGCTGCGCTTCCGCGAGGTCCTCGAGGTCGGCGCGGCCGGGCTGTGCGCGGCGCACGGGCTGTCGGACGACCAGGCGGACCGCCTCCGCGACGCCCTGGCCCGCACCCACGAGGCACCGCTCGCGGACTACCGCCGCCTGGACACCCTGCTCCACCTCACGATCGCCGAACTGTGCGGCTCGCCCTCCCTGACCGCCCAGTACGCGGCGGTCCGGGCGACCGTCAACGACCTCCTCGACTGCATCCCGCTCCTGGTCCGCAACCTGGAGCACTCGCAGCGCCAGCACATCGCCCTGGTCGAGGCGGTCCTGGACGGGGACGCGGACGGCGCCCGGGAGATGATGCGCGAGCACTGTGCGGGGACGGCCGCCCTGCTCCGGGGCTTTCTGGCGTAACGGCCCCTCGCCGTGCCATAAAGGTGTGGAAGCACACCTTTGAGGGAGGGTCCATGGCCGGACGGCCGCTGATCGGCGTGAGCACCTATCTGGAGGCCGGGGCGCGCTGGGGCGTCTGGGAGCTGGAGGCGGCCCTGCTGCCGGCCGGCTACCCACGGCTGGTCCAGCGGGCGGGCGGCCTGGCCGCGCTGCTGCCGCCGGACGACCCGCGGCACGCGGCGGCGACGGTGGCCCGCCTGGACGGCCTGGTGATCGCGGGCGGCCCGGACGTGGAGCCGGTCCGCTACGGCGCCGAACCCGACCCCCGCACCGGCCGCCCCGCCCGTGCCCGGGACGCCTGGGAGCTGGCCCTGATCGACGCGGCGCTGGCGGCGGGCACACCGCTGCTCGGCATCTGCCGGGGCATGCAGCTCCTGAACGTCGCCCTCGGCGGCACCCTCGTCCAGCACGTGGACGGCCACGCGGAGGTGCCGGGAGTCTTCGGCCGGCACGAGGTGAAGCCGGTGCCCGGGACGCGGTACGCCGACACCGTCCCGGAGGAGACCGCCGTCCCCACCTTCCACCACCAGGCGGTGGACCGCCTCGGCAGCGGCCTGCTGGCCTCGGCCCACGCGGCCGACGGGACGGTCGAGGCGATCGAACTCCCCGCCGCACAGGGTTGGGTCCTCGGCGTCCAGTGGCACCCCGAGATGGGCGAGGACCTCCGGGTGATGCGGGCACTGATCACAGCCGCGTCCTGAGCCAGGCCAGCGCCGCGTCGCCCTGCGCGCGCTGGAAGGGGCGCAGGGTGGGCAGGCCGGGCGGCGCGGGCCGCACCGAGTGCTCCAGGAAGTAGCCGGTCAGGGCGGCGAGGGTGGCCGTCACGGCGGCCGGGTCCGCGTCCCGGCCGAGCGGATGCGCGGTGAACAGGTCCTCCGGATCCGGGCCGCCCTGCGCCCGTACGCACGGCAGCATCACCAGCAGGTCGAACCAGGGGGCGGCCCGCACCGCGTGCGGCCAGTCCACGAAGACGACTCCCCCGTCGGCCGTCAGCAGCATGTTGTCGGCGCGCAGATCGGCGTGGGCGAGCGTGTCGCCGGCCACGGAATCGCGCCAGGGCGCGGCGAGTTCGGCCAGCTCGGCGAGGTGGGAGACGGTCCACCCGCCGAGGCGGTCGGCGACGCCGTCGGGGGCCTCGATCAGGGTGCGCCAGCCGTCGAAGGTGTCGCCGAGGTGCTCGGCGGCGGGCGGGGCGGCGACGGGGGAAGGGGTGAGGGTACGGCCGAGGGCGGCGACGGCGTCGAGGACGCGGCGCAGTTCGTCCGGACGCCAGGGGATGCGGGGCTGGTGGCCGTCGACCTCCTCGAAGACCAGGGCCACCCAGGTGCCGTCGTCGTAGCTGCCGAGGAGGCGGGGTGCGGGGACGGAGGCGGGGAGGGCGGCGGCGTTGCGGGCCTCCGCACGGTGCAGGGCGGGGCTGTCGGGGTTGGAGTCGGCACTGACCGCCTTGACGAAGGCGGTGCGGTGGGCGGCGGTGCGGATCCGGGCGGCGACGCCCGGGGAGAAGCCGCCGGGCTGGGTGGTGGCGTGGGTGACCGGGGCGCCGCCCAGCAGTTCCGCGACGGCGGTACGGACGGGGGCGGGGAGGGCTTCCCAGGGGGTACGGGTGCCTTCGGCGGCCGGGACGGGGGTGGGCATGGGGCGATGGTGGAGGGCACGGCGTGGACACCGCCAAAGGTTTTCGCGTCGGCCGCGACGGCCCGGTCCCTCACCCCCGGGTCAGGGAAAGCAGCTCGCGGGCCGGGCCGGTGGGGCGGTGGCCCGTCGGCCAGACCGCTCGCAGGTCGCGCCGTAGTGCGATGCCCTCCACCGGGATGCTCACCAACCGCCGCATCGCCAGCTCCTCGCCCACCGCCAGTTCGCTCAGGACCGCCGGACCCGCGCCGCCGACCGCCGACGCCTTCACCGCCGTCGTCGACGACAGCTCGATCAGCGGGCGGGCCAGGCCGCCCAGGGCCGCGTCGAGGACCTGGCGGGTCCCGGAGCCGCGTTCGCGCAGGATCAGGGGGGTCGCCGCCAGTTCCTCGGCCGCCAGCGGGCGTCGGCGGCGGGCCCACGGGTGCCCGGGGGCCGTCACCACGATCAGGCGGTCGTGGGCGATCACCGCCGAGTCCAGGCCCTGCGGAACCGTCAGCCCCTCCACGAAGCCCAGGTCCGCCTCGTCCGCGAGCAGCCGTTCCGCCACCGCCGCGGAGTTTCCGGCGAGCAGCGACACCGCCGTGTCGGGGCGCTGGGCCCGCAGCGCGAGCAGCCAGCCGGGGAGAAGGTACTCGGCGATGGTCATGCTGGCGGCGACCCGCAGCCGCGAGTCCCGTCGGTCCCGCAGCGCCTGCGCGCCCGCGTCGAAGGCCTCCGCCGCCTCCACCACCCGCCGCGCCCAGTCGGTCACCAGCGCCCCCGCGTCGGTGAGCCGCGAGCCGCGTGGTGAGCGGTCGACGAGGGCCACGCCCAGCTGCCGTTCCATCGAGCGGATCCGGCTGCTGGCGGCGGGCTGGGTGATGCCGACCTCCCGGGCCGCCGCCCCGAGGCTGCCCAGCCGGGCCACCGCCAGGAGCAGCTCCAGCGCACCGAGATCCGGCACACGGTGCGCAAGTGCGCCGTGGGCCGCCCGATCCCCCGTCTCGCCCGCCTCGCCCGTCTTGCTCATAAGACCAGCTTATGCCCCCATAGACACGGACTCCCTGGTCGCGGCCCCGCGTCAGCGGGACGGTGGGTTCATGGTCACCGCAGTCCGGCATCTCGGCCCCAACTGGTACGCCTCCGTCATGGGCACCGCAGCCCTCGCCCTCGGCGGCGCCGCGCTCGGCGCCGACGGTCCGCGCGAGCTCTTCGTCGGCATCTGGGCACTGTCCCTGCTGCAACTCCTGGTCCTGCTGGTCGCCCGCGCCCTGCACTGGACCCACCACCGCGACCAGGCCCTCGCCCACCTCCGCGACCCGGCCGTGGCCCCCTTCTACGGCTGTCTCGCCATGGCCCTGCTCGCGGTCGGCGGCGGTGCCCTCGCCCTCGGGCAGGACTGGATCGGCGAGCCCGCGGCCGTGGCCCTGGACGCCGTGCTGTTCGTCGCCGGTACGGCCGTGGGGCTCGCGGCCGCCGTCGCCGTGCCGTACCTGCTGGCCGTACGGCATCGGGCCGAGCCCGGTCAGGCCACTCCGGTGTGGCTGCTGCCGCTGGTCGCGCCCATGGTGTCGGCCGCGCTCGGGCCGCGGCTGGTCCCGTATCTGCCGCCCGGGCAGCCGCGCGAGACCCTGCTCTACGGCTGCTTCGCGCTCTTCGGGCTGAGCCTGCTGGCCACGCTGCTGATGCTGACGCTGGTCTTCGCCCGGCTGGTCACCCGCGGTCCGCTGCCCCTGGCGCTCACCCCCACGATCTTCCTGGTGCTGGGCCCGCTCGGGCAGTCCACCACGGCGGTCGGTGCCTTCGCGGACCTCGCCCCCGGGGTGGTCCCGGCCCCGTACGCCGCCGGTTTCGGCCTCCTCGCCGTGCTCTACGGCGTTCCGGTCATGGGGTTCGCGCTGCTGTGGCTGGCGCTGGCGGTCGCGCACGTGGTGCGGGCACGCCGGCAGGGCATGCGGTTCGCCATGACGTGGTGGGCGTTCACCTTCCCCGTGGGGACGTGCGTCACGGGCGCCGCCGCGCTGGGCCGGCACACCGGGCTGGCGGTGTACGACTGGCTGGCGGTGGGGCTGTACGCCCTCCTCGTCGCCGGCTGGCTGGCGGCCGCCGCCGGCACCGTGCGCGGGCTGCTCAGCGGCGAGCTGCTCGCAGGCCCCCGGCCAGCAGCCGTGGCGCCTCGGCCAGTGACGGGCCGTACCACGTCAGGTGCCGTCCGCTGACCAGTGCGCACGGCAGGCCGGGGAAGGCCTCCGGGCCGTCGCCGGCGGTGAAGCGGTAGGGCTCGTCCGGGAGGACGACCAGGTCGGGCCGTACGTCGTTGAGTTCCTCGACCGGGATGCGGGGATACCGCTCGGGGTGGGCGGCGTACAGGTTCTCGGTCCCGAGCCGCCTGAGGACGTCCCCCGCGAAGGTGTCCCGGCCCAGGACCATCCACGGGCGCCGCCAGATCGGGACGACCGCGGTGGTACGGGGCTCGGGCACCGGTGTCGACCAGGCCCCCTCGGCCTCGTCCAGCCAGCGCGGGCGGGTGCGCGCGCCGCACGCGGCCAGGAGGCGGGCCAGCTCCCGGAAGGCCTGCGGTACCTCCCGTACCTCCGTGACCAGCACCTCCACGCCGGCCGTCCGCAGGGCGTCCAGGTCGGGGGCGCGGTTCTCCTCCTCGTTGGCGATCACCAGGTCGGGGGCCAGGGCGAGGACCCGGTCCAGCTCGGGGTTCTTGGTACCGCCGACACGGGTGACGTCGAGGTCGGCCGGATGGGTGCACCAGTCGGTGGCGCCGACGAGGACGCCGGGGAGCGTGAGAGCGACCGCCTCGGTGAGCGAGGGGACCAGGGAGACCACGCGCATCAGCGGGGGCGGTCCTGGACCGCCTCGATGTGTTCCGCCACCGCGACCACGATGACCCGGGTGTCCGGGACCGTCGCCCGCCAGCGGTGGCGGACTCCGCCGGTGAGGTAGAGGGTGTCGCCGCGGCCCAGGCGGTAGGCGCGGCCCTCGGCCTCGATCTCCACCGCGCCGTCGGCGACGTACATCAACTCGTCGTTGCGGTGCTGGAATTCGCGGCCGGCGTCGTGGTCGCCGGTGAACTCCGAGGCGTGCAGCTGGTGATGGCCGCGCACCAGGGAGCGCACCTTGCGCGCGAAGTCCGGTTCGGTGACGTCCGCGCGCACGACGTCCACGCTGCACGCCGGGTCGGCGGCGGCGAGGAGTTCGACGGCCGTGGTGCGCAGGGCGTCGGCCAGCTTCTCCAGTGAGGTGCGGCTGGGCCGGGCCCGGTCGTTCTCGATCTGGCTCAGGAAGGGCACCGACAGGCCGCTGCGCTCGGCCACGACGGCGAGGGTGAGCTCCAGCGCGCGACGGCGCCGCCGGACTGCCGCGCCCACCCGCACGGGCTGCTGGTCTTTGTGGTCGCCCATCGCTGCGGCTCCCTCCTTCGCTCGTCGTTCCGTCTACCGGGTGCCCCGCTTCGGCCGGGCCCCCTCTGCTGGGTTCTCTGCACCCTACGCATGTTCGGCAAACCGTTTCAGGCGGCCGTCACATCCCCGTCACGTCGGGTGAGCCCGACCCTCACAGTTCGCGCCAGTAGACGAGCTCGCCGGACTCGCCGGGCGCGGACTCCTCCTTCGGGATGAAGACGCTGACCAGGAGGGCCGGGCGGCCGTCGGGGTCGGTGAGCAGCGTGGCCGACGGATTGGCGAAGGAGCGGCTGCCGCCGGGGGTGCGCAGGCGCAGCCGGTCGGCCCGGCCGGATGCGGGGTCGTAGGCGTAGGTCGACCAGCTGCCGAAGTCGTCACGCAGGCGCTGGCCCTCGATCAGGACGAGGGGGCGCCCCACCAGTTCAATGCGTGAGCGGTCCCCGATGTTCCCGGCGGTGCCCCAGGCCAGCAGGGCCAGGTCGAGGCGCTGATCTGCGCGGGCTTGCCAGACGGTGAAGTCCCGCAGGGTGGCGCGGAGTTGGCGGTCGGTGGCGCAGTCGGCGCGGTAGTGGCCGGTCAGTTCCACGGTGTCGCCGTGGACCGCGGTGATGTCCGGGGTGCCCTCGGCGCAGCGGGACAGCGTGCGGGGTGCGTCGAACGCGCGGTCGGCCGCGCCGGTCAGCAGGGCGGTGAGGCTCGGGTAATGCCGTAGCGCTATGTGGTTGGCCGGATCCTTTTCGTAGGCGAGGACCCATCCGCCGGTGCCGTCACCGTGCAGGGCGGGCTGGCTGGTGCCCGGCCCGAAGTCGTGGCGGCGGGTCCAGGTGCGCAGGTCGGTGGAGGTGGCGACGGCCGTGTGGAAGCGGCCGTCGGTGAGGGCGGTGTGGTAGACGGCGAGGTAGCCGCCGCCGTACGCCCCGGGTATCGGGGTGATCTCGGCGGTGTCCATGGTGCGGCCGGTGGTGTCCCGGGCGTCGAAGACCGCGCCGTCCGCCCGTGTCACGTCCCCGGCGAGCGCCTCGAACCGGGCAGTGGCGGCCGAGGCCGGGTCCGGGCTCGCCTCGGAGAGCTGCGGCACGGTCACCGCGGCCGTCAGCAACAGCAGGAGAGGCAGAAGCCTGCGGATCACGGGCTGCTCACAGGAACGGGCGGGACCGGGGCGTCAGAGAGTACGGGCCCCGGCCCCGCCCGAAGCGGGCCGCAAGAGGTGGGCTTCGCCACACCGGCGGTGCGGCTTCGGGCGGCGGCCCGCCTCGTTCACTTCCGGATCGGCGCCCACTTGTCGACGAGCCCCGGGTTGCGCTTCAGCCAGGCCCGGACCGCGTCCTGTTCCTTGCCCTGGCCGGCCTTCTGGATCTCGGCCTCCAGGCCGGTGAGCTGCTTCTCCGTCATGGAGAAGTCCTTGAGCCACTTGCCGACCTCGGGGTTGTCCCCGGCGAAGCCCTTGCGGGACAGGGTGTGCACGCCGTCGCCGGAGCCCCAGGCGCCCTGCGGGTCCTTCAGCTTCTTCAGGTCGTAGTCGCTGTAGGCCCAGTGCGGGGACCACAGGGTGACGAGGATCGGCTGCCGCTTGGCGTAGGCCCGCTTGAGCTCGGCGAGCATGGCGGGCGTGGAGCCGTCGACGACCTGGTAACTGCCGTCGAGGCCGTACTCCTTGAGGACCTTGGACTTGAGCAGGCCCATCATGCCGGCGCTGGGCTCGATGCCGACGATCTTCCCGCCGAACTCCGAGGCGTGGTTCTTCAGGTCGGCCAGGGAGTTGACGTCCTTCACGTACGAGGGGACGGTCAGCTCCAGGGAGGTGGGGCCGTACCAGCTGCCGAGGTCGTCGAGCTGCTTGCCGTACTTCTTCCAGTACTCGGCGTGCGTGGTGGGCAGCCAGGAGTCGGTCTCGAAGTCCAGCTGGCCGGTGGCGAGGCCGGTGTAGAGGGGACCGGCCGCGTACTGGCTGGTGGTGACCTTGTATCCGCGTTCCTCCAGCAGTTCCTTCCAGAGGAAGGTGGAGGCGATGCCCTCGTCCCAGGGGATGTAGCCGACCTTGATCTCCTTGCCCTTGCCGACGTCCGTGGCCGAGGCCGGGGCGGTGTCGGAGGAGGAGCCGAAGATGCCCATGCCGCCCGCGACCAGGGCGAGGACCACCACACCGACGACGGCGACGGCCGGGCGGGGGCGGTAGGTCCAGGGGGTGGGGTGGACCTTGGCGGCGGCGCGGCGGCCGAGCGGGGACAGCTGGGTGCCGAGCGCGCTGGTCATGCGGTCGAGGTAGATGGCGAGGACGACGATGCCGACGCCCGCCTCGAAGCCGAAGCCGATGTCGAGCTGGCCGATGGCCTCGTTGACGGCGCCACCGAGGCCGCCGGTGCCGACCATGCCGGCGATGACGACCATCGACAGGCCCAGCATGATGACCTGGTTGACGCCGGCCATGATGGTCGGGAGCGCGAGCGGCAGCTGGACGCGCAGCAGGGTGTCGCGGGGTGTGGTGCCGAACGCCTCGGCGGCCTCGACCAGTTCGGCGTCGACCTGGCGGATGCCCAGCTCGGTCATGCGGACGCCGGGAGCGAGCGCGAAGATCAGGGTGGCGATCACGCCCGCGGCGGTGCCCAGGCCGAAGAAGAGGATGGCCGGGATGAGCAGGACCATCGACGGCATGGTCTGGAGCAGGTCCAGAACCGGTCGTACGGCCGCGCTGACCGCCCGGGAGCGGGCTGCCCAGATGCCCAGCGGGACCGAGATGACCAGCGCGATCACCGTGGCGACCAGGACCAGCGCCAGGGTGGACATCGCGCGGTCCCACAGGTCGAGGGAGTCCACGAGCGCGAATCCGGCGAAGGCCAGGACGCCCGCGGTCACTCCGCGCAGCCACCAGGCCAGGACCGCGAAGATGCCTGCCAGCAGCAGGGGTGCGGGGGCGGTGAGGACGCCGTCGATGCCGTCGTACATGCCCTCGACGACCGTGCGGATCGCGTCGAAGAGCCAGGACATGTGCGCGACCAGCCAGTTCACACCGGAGTCGACCCAGTCGCCGAGATGCAGCCTAGGCACGGGCGGTCACCTTCTCTCCACCGTCGCAGACGACGGGTTCGCCGGTGTCCTCCGCGAGGAAACCGACCAGACGCTGCTGCGGTACGACGCCCACGACGGCGTTGTCCCGGTCCAGGACGGCGACCGGGTGGGGCAACCGGGCGCTGAGCGCGCACAGTTCGGTGAACGGGGTGTCGGGGGTCGCGGTGGCGCAGTCGCAGTCCGCCTCGTCGCCGGCCACGTCGGAGTCCATGACCGCGGCGGCGGTCAGCACCCGGGAGCGGTCGACGTCCTGGGTGAAGGAGGCGACGTAGTCGTCGGCGGGGCGCAGCAGGATGTCCTCGGCCGTGCCGGTCTGGACGATACGGCCGTCGCGCATCACGGCGATGCGGTCGCCCAGGCGCATGGCCTCGTTGAGGTCGTGGGTGATGAAGACGATCGTCTTCTTCAGGGTCTTCTGCAGTTCCAGCAGCTGGTCCTGCATGTCGCGGCGGATCAGCGGGTCCAGGGCGCTGAACGACTCGTCCATGAGGAGCAGATCGGCGTCGGTGGCCAGGGCCCGGGCCAGGCCGACGCGCTGCTGCATGCCGCCGGAGAGTTCGTCGGGCCAGGAGTCCTCCCAGCCGGCCAGTCCGCACAGGGCGAGCGCCTCGTCGGCGCGGCGGACGCGCTCGGCGCGGGGCACGCCCTGCACGGCCAGGCCGTAGGCGGCGTTGTCGCGGACGCTGCGGTGCGGGAAGAGCGCGAAGTGCTGGAAGACCATGCTGATCTTCTTCGAGCGCAGCTCTCGCAGTTCGCGGTCGGTGAGCGCGGTGAGGTCCTGGCCGTCGAAGCGGACCTGTCCCGCGGTCGGTTCCAGCAGGCCGTTGAGCGTGCGCAGCAGGGTGGACTTGCCGGAGCCGGACAGGCCCATCACGACGAATATCTCGCCGGGGTCGACCCGGAAGGAGGCGTCGATCACGGCGGCCGTGGTGCCGTCGGCGCGCAGCTCCTCCCGGTCGGCTCCCTGACGAAGCCGTTCCACGGCGGTGTCCGGTCGTCTGCCGAAGACTTTGTACAGGTGCTCGGTCTCTAGCCTGGGTGACACGCGAACCTCTCTCGGGGGCGCCGGACCTCGGAAACGCAGGCCCCGGAGCCTCGGGGACATGGGACAGAAGCCGCGCCTGCCCGGGTCCACGCAGGTCAAACGCACAAGTGGGCCAGGTCACGAGGTCTCCACGAACCGCACTCGCGCACGGGCCCCGTGACCGTCCGTGCCGTACGGCCGCCAAGCGCCCCGTCGCTGTCGGTGCCGTACGGCATGATGCGAGGCGTGACCGCACGACTGATGCTTCTCGACACCGCCTCGCTGTACTTCCGCGCCTACTTCGGCGTCCCGGACTCCGTGAAGGCTCCGGACGGCACGCCGGTGAACGCCGTGCGCGGGCTGCTGGACTTCATCGACCGGCTGGTCAAGGACCACCGTCCGGACCGGCTGGTGGCCTGCATGGACGCCGACTGGCGGCCGCAGTGGCGGGTCGACCTCATCCCCTCCTACAAGGCCCACCGGGTCGCCGAGGAGCGCGCGACGGGACCGGACGAGGAGGAGGTGCCGGACACCCTCTCCCCGCAGGTGCCGGTCATCGAGGAGGTGCTGGACGCGCTCGGCATCGCCCGGGTCGGCGTCGCGGGCTACGAGGCGGACGACGTGATCGGCACGTTCACCGCGCGCGCGGACGGCCCGGTCGACATCGTCACCGGCGACCGTGACCTCTACCAGCTGGTGGACGACGGGCGCGGGGTGCGGGTGCTGTACCCGCTCAAGGGCGTCGGCACCCTGCAGATGACGGACGAGGCGTGGCTGCGCGAGAAGTACGGGGTGGACGGGCCCGGGTACGCGGATCTGGCGCTGCTGCGCGGCGACCCGAGCGACGGTCTGCCGGGGGTGCCGGGCATCGGCGAGAAGACGGCCGCCAAGCTGCTCGCCGAGTTCGGTGACCTGGCCGGGATCATGGCCGCCGTCGACGACCCGAAGGCCAGGCTCACACCGTCGCAGCGCAAGCGGCTGGACGAGGCCCGGCCCTATGTGGCCGTCGCGCCGACGGTGGTCCGGGTCGCCGGGGACGTGCCGCTGCCGGACGTCGACACCACCCTCCCGAAGGCCCCGCGCGATCCCGCCCGGCTGGACGCGCTGTCGGCGCGCTGGGGGCTGGGCGGCTCACTGCACCGGCTGCTGCTGACACTCGGCGGGTGAGTGGCGGAGAATTGGTCTGGCAAAACACACTCATCAAGTGTTCATGGAAGAGGTGTTAACTACGAAGGAGATGCTAACTTAGGTAAACCTAAGCGATGAAGCACGGAGGTCGGTCATGGCAGAGCGCCCGGTACGTAAGCCGCGCAAGCCCCATTCCGCCCAGGTGGTGCGCACCGAGCGGTTGACCCCGCACATGCAGCGCGTCGTTCTCGGCGGTGACGGACTGGCCGGCTTCGCCCCGGACACCTGCACCGATCATTACGTGAAACTCCTCTTCGGGCCGGCGGGCGTCACCTATCCGGAGCCCTTCGACGTGGAGCGGATCCGCGCCGAGTTCCCGCGCGAGCACTGGCCGGTGACCCGGACCTACACGGTGCGTTCCTGGGACGCCGAGCACCGTGAACTGGCCCTGGACTTCGTCGTGCACGGCGACGAGGGCCTGGCCGGACCCTGGGCCTGCCGTGTCCAGCCCGGCGAGACCGTGCGCTTCATGGGCCCCGGCGGCGCCTACGCCCCCTCCGCGGACGCCGACTGGCATCTGCTCGCCGGCGACGAGAGCGCGCTGCCCGCGATCGCCCGCTCCCTGGAGTCCCTGCCCTCAGGGGCGAAGGCCTTCGCCTTCATCGAGATCTCCGGCCCCGAGGAGGAGCAGAAGATCGACTCCGATGTGGAGGTGGTCTGGCTGCACCGGGGCGCGCGCCCCGTCGGCGAGGCGCTGGTCGAGGCGGTACGGGGGCTGGAGTTCCCGGAGGGCCGGTTGCAGGCCTTCGTCCACGGCGAGGCGAGTTTCGTGAAGGACCTGCGGGCCCTGCTGCGCGTCGAGCGCCAGATCCCGCGCGAGGACCTGTCGATCTCCGGCTACTGGCGCCTCGGCCACAACGAGGACGGCTGGCAGGCCTCCAAGCGCGACTGGAACGCCCGCATCGAGGCGGAGCAGGAGAGCGACGGAGCGGCCGCCGCCTGAGCCCGCGAGGCGACGAGTCCGCACGGACCGTTGAGCCGTGCGGCCTTGAGAGCGGCGGCACCCGGAGGTGCCGCCGCTCTCATGTCGGTCACACCGACCGCTGGTACGACCTGAACGTCCGGATCGACAGCCACACGGCCGCGACCGCCAACGCCAGCAGTGCGCCGCCGCGGCCCAGCACCGCACCCCAGTCGGGATCCGCCGACATCGCCGAACGCCCGGCCACCATCGCCCAGTCGAGCGGGTTGAAGTCGGCTATGTGCCGCATCCAGCCGGGCATCTGGGACGGCGCCATGAAGGCGCTGGACAGGAAGGTCAGCGGCAGCAGCAGGAAGGTGTTGATCCCGATGATCGACTCCCGCTCCCGCACCAGCATGCCGAGCGCGTTGGACAGTGCCCCGAAGACGGTGCCGAGCAGTACGGCGGCCACCACGAGGATGGCGATGCCCCCGATCCCGCCGGGGTAGTCGGCGCCGCCCAGCAGGCCGAGCAACACGATGATGAGCGACTGGCCCGCGGTGACCAGGCCGTTGTTCACCACGTTGCCGTTCATCAGCGCGGCCCGGCTGACCGGCGTGGTCAGGAAGCGGTTCAGGGTGCCGCGCTGGATCTCCTCCAACGTGCCCATGCCCGCCCACATGTTGGAGCTGAGGGCGCTCATCACGACCACGCCCGGCACCAGGTAGTCGAGGTAGCTGGTGGTGCCGAAGCCGCCCAGCTCGACGACCTTCTTGAAGAGGTTGCCGAACAGGAACAGCCAGATCACCGGCTGGATCAGGGTGATGACGGCGAAGGCCGGCTGGCGGGCGAACACCAGCAGCTGACGCTGGGTCATGTACCAGGTCTGGGAAAGGGCGTTGCTCATCGGGCACCTCCGGCCGGGGCGAGCGCGTCGGCGGTGTCGGCCTCCGCATAACGGCGGCCCGCGTAACGCAGATAGACGTCGTCGAGGGAGGGGCGGGCCACGGTCGCGGCCACCACGGTCACTCCGGCCCGCTCCAGCGCGGCGAGCAGCGCCGGCACGGCGACGGCCCCGTCGTCGGCGCGGGCGCTGATCCGGCGGCCGTCGAACAGCGCCTCGTGCACACCGGCCAGCCCGTTCAGGGCGCCCGTGAGCAGGGTGCGGCCGGCCTCGCCGGGTGCCTCGCGCAGCTCCACATGGACGGCGTCGCCGCGCAGTTCGCCCTTGAGGGAGTCGGGGGTGCCCTCGACCACGATCCGGCCGCGGTCGACGATCGCGATCCGCTCGGCGAGCCGGTCGGCCTCCTCCAGGTAGTGGGTGGTGAGCAGGATGGTCAGACCCTCCTGGCCGGCCAGCCGGCCGATCTCGTCCCACATCGCGGTGCGGGCCTCGGGGTCCAGGCCGGTGGTGGGCTCGTCGAGGAAGAGCACCTCGGGGCGGTGGACCAGGCCGAGGGCCACGTCGAGGCGGCGCCGCATACCGCCGGAGTAACCCTTGACCGGGCGGCCGGCGTCTTCGGTGAGGGTGAAGCGGGCCAGCAGCTCCTCGACCCGGTGGTTCAGGGCGGCGCCGCGCAGGCCGTAGAGCCTGCCCTGGAGCTGGAGGTTCTCGCGGCCGGTGGCGACCGGGTCGGCGCCGGAGTTCTGGGCGACCACGCCGATCGCCCGGCGTACCCGGTCCGGGTGGCGCAGCACGTCGTGGCCGGCCACGGTGGCGGTGCCCGAGTCGGGGCGGGCCAGCGTGGTGAGGATCTTGACGGTGGTGGACTTGCCGGCGCCGTTGGGTCCGAGGAGCCCGAAGACGGTGCCGGGTTCGACGGTGACGTCCATGCCGTTCAGCGCGGTGACGTCACCGGGGTAGGTCTTGGTCAGCTGGCGCGCCTGCACTGCGGGCGCACGGGTGTTCATGACAGGGCTCTCCTGAATGAGCGGATGACAGCGGATGACAGCTGATCCGCCTGAGGAGTGCCGGGCTATCCTGGGTGTGCCGCACCTCGATCGCCCGGATCTGCCTCACGGCGGGTTCAGCTCGGGGTTCGAGACCCCGGCGGAGCTGCTGCAACAGCTCTGCCGGGGTCTGTTTCTGCTACTGGTCCACCTCCGTGAACTCCGGCGGGAACTCGCCGGTCTCATGGAACCGGCGCCAGCCCTCGACGCCCGGCAGCGAACCGTCCTGGATCTCCCGCACGAGGCCGCGGACCCATTCGGTCTGCGCCTCCAGCATGTGCAGGTGGTACTCGACCTCCACGACGAACAGCCGGGGCAGTGTCTCGTGCAGCTTCTCCAGCACGGCCCGGCCGCCGGTGACCTCCACCTCCAGGAAGCGCAGCCGCTCCTCCAGCAGGCGAGCGACCTCGTCGGGCGGCAGGGCGCCCATCAGAGACAGGGCCGTCTCGAAGATCGGGTACTCCTTCACCGGGACGGCCATCAGGTCGGACAGCCAGTGGATCATCTCCTCGCGCCCGGCGTCGGTGATGCCGTAGACCGTGCGCTCCGGGCGGTTGCCCTGCCGCTCCACGTCGGCCACCTCGACGAAGCCGTGCTTCTCCAGGTTCTGCATGACCGTGTAGAGCGAGCCGTAGTTGATCCGGGTGCTGGTGTCCTTGCCCTGACGGCGCATGGTCTGGGCGATCTCGTACGGATGCATCGGCTTCTGCCAGAGGGTGGTCAGCACGACGAGCGCCAGAGGATTGCTGAGCTTGCGCCGCTTCACCGCCATGCCGACCACCTCGCCTCCGAATATCCGTGGCCGAACATATCGCGTCTCCACAGCGGACGTCAATACACACGATGTATCGCGTCAGAAGCCGCTCCGCAAGGGCGTGAGGACTTGGGCCCGCCCCGGACACGCCGGTGTGACGCCTTCGAAACAGCGCGTCCCTAATTTCTGTCGCCCGACAGGAAATCCGCCCTGACAGGCAGGTACCGCCGTGACGACCACCGACGACCGCTCCCTGAAGGAGTCCGACGACCGCTCCCTGGAGGAGTTCGGCTACCGCCAGGAGCTGCACCGCAGCCTCGGCCGGTACGCCTCGTTCGCCGCCGGGTTCTCCTTCATCTCCGTACTGACGACCGTCTTCCAGTTCTTCGCCTTCGGGTACGCGTTCGGCGGCCCGGTCTTCTTCTGGGCCTGGCCGGCCGTGCTGATCGGCCAGTTGCTGGTGGCCGCCTGCTTCGCCGAACTCGCGGGGCGCTATCCCATCTCGGGCGCGATCTACCAGTGGTCCTCACGCCTGTCGAACCCGTCCTTCGGCTGGTTCGCCGGCTGGATCATGGTGGTCGGGCAGATCGTGGTGGTCGCGGCGGCCGCGCTGGCCCTGCAGATGGTGCTGCCCGCGCTCTGGTCCGGCTTCCAGCTCATCGGCACCGACCCGGCGCCGACCTCGGCCGACGGCGCCGCCAACTCGGCCGTCCTCGGCGTCGTCCTGCTGGTCCTGACCACCCTCGTGAACATCATGGACAACCGCGTGATGTCCGTGATCAACCGGGTCGGGGTGACCGCCGAGATCATCGGCGCGGTCCTGATCATCGTGCTGCTGCTCACCCACTCGAAGCGCTCCCCCGGCATCACGTTCCACACCGGCACGGCAGCCGAGGGAGGCCTGCTGGGCGCGCTGCTGGTCGGTTCGTTCACGGCCGCGTACGTGATGATCGGTTTCGACAGCGCGGGCGAGATGAGCGAGGAGACGCACCAGCCGCGGCGGACCGCGCCACGCACGATCCTCACGGCGTTGGGGGCGGCGGGGCTGCTCGGCGGCCTGGTCGTCCTCGGCGGCCTGCTGGCCGCGCCGAGCCTGACCGACGGGCGGCTGGGAGTGGACGGGTTGAGTTACGTCCTGACCAGCAGTCTCGGCGACGGAGTGGGCCGGGTGCTGCTGGCCGACGTGGTGGTGGCCATCGCGGTGGCGACGCTGGCGATCCAGACGGCGGCCTCGCGCATGCTGTTCTCCATGGCGCGGGACGGGCAACTGCCGTTCGCCGGGCGCCTGGCGCGGGTAAACCCCCGCACGGGCATGCCGGGGGCGCCGGCCGTGGTGGTGGGGGTGCTGGCCGGTGCGTTGCTGCTGCTCGACTTCGCCTCGCCGGACGCGTTCCTGGCGATCGGGACGACGTGCATCGTGATGCTGTATCTGGCGTACGCGATGGTCACCGGACCACTGCTGGTGCGGCGGCTGCGGGGGGAGTTCCGGGTCGAGGGGACGGACGAGACCGGGGCGCCGTTGTTCTCGCTGGGGCGGTGGGGGGTGCCGGTCAACGCGGTGGCGCTGCTGTACGGGCTGGTGATGAGCGTGAATCTGGCGTGGCCTCGGGGGGCGGTGTACGACCCGAGCGGGGGCCACTGGTACTTCCGGTGGTTCACCGTGCTGTTCCTGACGGTGACGGTTGTGGTGGGTGCGGTCTGGCGAATCATCCGGGCGCAGTCGCCGGCGGCGGTCGCCGTGCCGGAGGCTGTGGCGTAGTCGTTCGACTGCGGGCCGTTCGCGGCTGGTCGCGCAGTTCCTCGCGCCCCGCACGGGGCGCCTCACCCACCGTGGCCCTGGAGTGCCCCCTCTCCACATACGCTGACTGCAATGAGACGTAAGCCCCGCATCCCGCCCTCGCCCCTCCCCCAGCGTCAAGGGGTGGATCCCGTTCGGGTGCGGTTGCCCCTCTCCGACGAGTGGGACACCGTCGGTGACTACCTCGTGGCACGCCTGTCCGGAGCCGCGCCCGGAGTCGTCGAGGACATGCTGGCGTCAGGACTCGTCGTCGGCGTCGACGGACAGCCCGTCGACGCCCGCACGCCCTACACCCCCGGCCTCCGGCTCTGGTTCCACCGCGACCTGCCCCCCGAGGTTCCCGTCCCCTTCGCCCTCGAAGTGGTCCACCGCGACGCCCACCTCGTCGTCGCCGACAAACCGCACTTCCTCGCCACCACCCCACGCGGCAGTCACGTCACCGAGACCGCGCTCGCCCGGCTGCGGCGGGAACTGGGGATCCCCGCGCTGGGGGCCGCGCACCGGCTGGACCGGCTCACCGCCGGGCTCGTGCTGTTCACGGTGCGGCCCGCGGAGCGGGGCGCCTACCAGACGCTGTTCAGCGCGCGGCGGGTGCGCAAGGAGTACGAGGCGATCGCGCCGTACGACCCCTCGCTCGCCCTTCCCCGGACCGTGCGCAGCCGGATCCTCAAGGAGCGCGGGGTGCCCGCGGCGCAAGAGGTCGAGGGGGTACCCAACGCGGAGACGCTCGTCGAACTCGTCGAGCGCAGGGGCCCGTTGGGGAGGTACCGGCTCACTCCGCACACCGGGCAGACCCATCAGCTGCGCGTCCACATGAGCGCGCTGGGCGTGCCGATTCTCGGCGATCCGCTGTATCCCAAGGTGACCGGCCCCGTGCCGGCCGGTGACTTCCGACGTCCGCTGCAACTGCTGGCGCGGAGGCTGGAGTTCACCGATCCGGTCACGGGGGTCGAGCACCGGCTGTGCAGCGGGCGGACGCTGCGGGCCTGGGAGTCGTACGAGGAGTGGGCCGGACTCTAGGCCGGTCAGTGGCCGAGCCACCAGCGGCGCAGCCTCGGCCAGATGCCCTGGGGCCTGGACGGTTCCGGCGCCACGGCCGCGGCCGGCGGGGGTGCCACGGGCAGGGGCTGCGGCTCGGGGGCCGGTGCCGGTGCCTGTGCCTGTGCCGGTGCTGCCGGGCGGGTGGTGCCGACCTGCCAGTCCGTGCGCTGCGGCGGGACCAGTGCGGGGCTGGGCATGAGGGTCACGTCCTGCTTGGGCTTCGGGTCGAAGCGCACCGGCAGTTCCACCAGGTGCCGGGACGCGATCGACGCGCGCCAGCGCAGCTCCTCCTCGTCGCAGTCAAGCTGGATGTCGGACAGCCGGGTCAGCAGCTGGTCGACCCCGACGTCCGCGATGGCACGGCCGATGTCCTGACCGGGGCACTCGTGCGGGCCGCCGCCGAAGGCGAGGTGGGACCGGTTGCCCTGCATGTTGGCGTTCAGGTCGGGGCGGACGCGCGGGTCGACGTTGCCCGGCGCGGGCGCGTACAGCAGTCCGTCGCCCTTGCGGATGCGCTGGCCGCCGAGTTCGGTGTCCTGCTTGGCGAAGTAGGCGAAGACCGTGCTGAACGGCGGTTCGTCCCACAGGGACTGCTCGATCGCCTCGGGCACCGTCATCTGGCCGCCGTTGAGCTGGGCGCGGAAGCCCGGCTCGGTGAGGACCATGCGCAGCGCGTTGGCGAGGAGGTTGGCGGTGGTCTCGTAGGCGGCGTAGAGAACGACCCGCAGGTGCTGGGCGACCTCGTCGTCGTTGAGTCCGGCGGGGTGGGTGACGAGGTGGCTGGTGAAGTCGTCCTCGGCGCGGGCCCGGCGGCGGGCGGTGAGCCGGGTCAGGCAGCCCATGACGTACTCGTTGCTGGCGATCGCGGTCTCGGTGCCCTTGAGTGCGTCCCGGGTGGCCTCCACGATCCGCTCGTTGTACTCCTCGGGCATGCCGAGCAGTTCGCACATGACCGCCATCGGCAGGTGCTCGGAGTACTGGGAGACCAGTTCGGCGCGGCCTCTCTCGCAGAACTCGTTGACCAGCAGCTGGGTGTAGCGGCCGATGAGGCGGCGGATGCTGCGGTGGTCGATGGTGGTCATGGCGCCCTGAACGGCCGCGCGCAGCCGCATGTGCTCGTCGCCCTCGGCATGGGAGCAGATGGGCTGCCAGGCGATGTGCGGCATGAGCGGGTGGTCGGGCTTGACCATGCCCTCCCGCAGCGGGGTCCAGATGCGGCTGTCGCGGGTGTAGACGGCGGGGGTGCGGACCATCTGGAGGTTCTCGGTGAGTCCGAGGACCGCCCAGATCGGTACGTCGTCGTGGAGCAGGACGGGCGCCACGGCGCCGTGTTCCTCGCGCAGTTTCTCGTACAGGTCGCCCAGGTGGTCGGCGTCGGCGCCGTAGAGCCGTTGCAGTCCGCCGGGTCCGCGGTCGTGGGCCGGACAGCCGGGCGGCGGGGCCGGGTCCGTGCTGGCGCCGGCCGGGGAGGGGGATTCAGGCGTCACAGTGATCGCTCCGGAGGGGGTGTCAGGTGAGCGCGCCGGACATGGCGAGCGAGTGCAGGAAGCGCACCAGGGTCATCAGGACGTCCCGGCTGGAGGCCCGGCGGCGGGCGTCGCACTCCACGATGGGGATCTCGGGGGACAGGTCCAGCGCGGTGCGCAGCTCCTCGATGGGGTAACGAGGCCCGTCCGGGAAGGAGTTGACGGCGACGACGAACGGCACCCCGCGTTCCTCCAGGCGTCCCATCACGTCGAAGCTGACTTCCAGGCGCCGGGTGTCGATGAGCACGACCGCGCCGAGGGCGCCTTCGAACAGGCCGTTCCACAGGAACCAGAACCGCTCCTGGCCGGGGGTGCCGAAGAGGTAGAGGACCAGTTGGTCGGTGATGCTGATGCGGCCGAAGTCCATGGCCACGGTCGTGGCGGTCTTCGAGTCGGAGCCGTAGTTGTCGTCGACCCCGATGCCGGCCTGGGTCATGGTCTCCTCGGTGGTCAGCGGTCTGATCTCGCTGACGGACCCGACCATGGTGGTCTTGCCGACTCCGAAGCCGCCCACGATCACGATCTTCACCGCGGCCTGGGCGGTGTGCGGCAGCTGATCCTCGGTGCGGGGGCCGGGGATCGTCTCAGAGCTTTTGAAGTCCATGCATCACCGCTTCGAGAAGTGAACGGTCGGGAAGCGCCTGGCGGACGATCGGGGCGCGCGCCTGCACCAGTTCGGCCGTGATCAGCTCGGTGATCAGCGCCGTCATCGCGCTGAACGGCAGATTGAGGTAGGCCGAGAGCTCGGCCACGGACAGCGGGGCGAGACAGAGCCGGAGCAGCACCGCCTGCTCCGGTGTGACCGAGGGCGGTGGGTCGGCGCGCGCCACGATTAAGGTGACCAGGTCGAGTTCGGCCCGTGCGCCGTCGGCTCCGCTGATGACGTAGAGCCGCTCGGGGTTCTTGTTGTCGCCCTCCTCGCCGCCGCCCTCGGCGGCCGGCGGCGTGGGCGGGATCGGCGGCGGTGGCGGCTGGTGCCCCGGCCTGGGTTGACGGCGTTTGCGTTGCGGAGGAGTCATACGGTCTGCCCGTTCCGCCGGGGCGGACTGGTGAGATGGGCGCCGATGCGGACGACGAGGTCGCGCATCATCTCGCTCATCCGCCCGGGTTCGCAGGTCACGTCGGCGAGCACCGCGAGGTAGGCGTTGGCGCCGGCGGACATGAGGTAGAAGTAGCCCCGGTCGATCTCGATCAGGACGAGGTTCATGTCGCCGTTGCTGATCGGGAGTTCCTGGGCGACGGCTCCGGCCAGGCTCTGCACGCCCGCGCAGGCCGCGGCGAGCCGGTCGGCGGCGTCGGGGTCGCCGCCGTGCCGGGCGATGCGCAGTCCGTCGGCGGAGAGCACGACGATCATCTCGACGCCCGGCACCCCGTCGGCGAGCTGCTTGAGCATCCAGTCGAAGTTGCCTCGCTGCTGGATCACTTGAGGTCCCCCTCGTCGTCGGCGTCGGTGCCGGCCGGATCGTTGATCAGATGCAGGTACTTGGTCGGGTTCCGGGTGAAGTCGGTCGGGTGGACCCCCGGGTTGTTCTTCTTGAGCCCCTCCCAGAAGGCATCCACCCAGAGCCCGGGTTCGCGACGCTCCGGCTCCGGCTCCACCGGCTCGGGCTCCTTGTGCTGCGACCAGATGGTCGGGTTGCCCTCGCGCTCGGCGCGCTCGATGGCGGCCTGTTCGGCGAGCCGCTGGCTGAGCGGCATCTTCATCCGGCTGCGCCGCTGCGGCAGGCCGCCCGCGGTCCACTCGGTGACCTCGGGGACGTCGTCCTCCATGGAGATACCGGCGGGGATGCGGGGGCTGGTGGGCCGGCGCTTCTTGGGCGGCCGCTTGGGTCCCTCGAGGGCGCCGAGTTCGGGCTTCGGGATGCCGGTGGCGCCGATGCCGTGCGCGATGCCGGGGGCCGGGTCGGTGGTCATCATGTCGCTGGGCACGATGAGGACGGCCCGGACACCGCCGTACGCCGAGGCGCGCAGCGAGACGTCCATGTCGTACGTCGTGCAGAGGCGGCCCACGACCGAGAGGCCCAGGCGCGGGTTCTCCCCGAGGACCTGGATGTCCTTGCCCTGCTTGGCCTTCTCCAGCATGCCCTCGATGCGGCCGCGGGCCTCCTCGTTGAGGCTGACGCCGGCGTCCTCGATCTCGATGCACACGCCGGACTGCACCTCGACGGCGGTGACGTGCACCTTGGTGGAGGGCGGCGAGTACCGGGTGGCGTTGTCGAGGAGTTCGGCGGCCGCGTGGATGAGCGGTTCGACCGAGGTGCCCTTGATGTTGACCTGGCAGATCGAGTGCAGCTCGATGCGCCGGTACTCCAGGATCCGCGACATGGCGCCGCGCAGCACGCTGTAGAGGGCGACGGGGTTGGGCCACTGACGACCGGGGCGGCCGCCGCCGAGCACGGAGACCGAGTCGGCGAGGCGTCCGATCAGCGCGGTGCCGTGGTCGATGCGCAGCAGGTCGTCGAAGACCTCGGGGTTGCGGCCGTGGTCCTCCTCCATCTCCCGCAGTTCGTGTGCCTGCTGGTGGACGATGGCCTGGACGCGCCGGGCGACGCTGACGAACGAGCGCTCCAGAGAGTCGCGCTGGAGGTCTTCCTCGTCGACGATGTCGAGCATGGTGCGGATCAGCCGGCGCTGCGACTCGGGGGCTTGACGCAGCCGGGGGTCGAGATCGAAGACCTGGCGAATCACCTCTTTGGGGGACTCGCCGGCCTTCAGCCGGTAGAGCGCGGTCGGGAACACCTCTTTGCCGAGGCGGTCGATCTCCTGGTCGCTCGTGGTGAGGCGCTGTTCCAGATACGCACTGTGACGGGCGTGCTCGGCCTTGGCGTCCTGGAGCCTACGGCCGCGGCGCACCGCTTCCGCCGCCGTCGCGAGCACCAGCAGCGTGCCGACGGCCCCGCACACGCCGACGGCGGTCCGGGCGGGCTCCGCCACCAGGAGGACGGCTGCGGCGGTCGCCACGGCCATCAGTATGGCGGGCAGCAACAGCACCCGCGCCAGGGAAATTTCACGGCCATTGGGAGGCGATTGCACACTCACCATGTATGCCTTCTGAGACGAATCGGCTGGGTGTCGGGGAAGTTCGTGGGGGGAAGGTTCATGGAGCAGTCAGGATCTTCCGTATGATTGGGAACAGGCGCACGAATTCATCTCAACTCGGTGCGCCGCGGGCGAGCTTAGTCCGACCGGATCAACGCCGTGTCATATTCGGCAAGCACCTGAAAAGGCCCAAACGACTGGAGTACCCTCGGTCGTTTCGCACGCACGGCATGTGTTCGCACACGTTGCGTCACGTCGCACGGACGCGCGAAGGTGACTCACCGTGACGGGTGAAACAGCCCTCCGACCCGAAACCTCCGCAGGGTCCGGACACTCCGACCCGCGGCCCCGGCCGCCCGGTTCAGACCCCCGCGATCCGCAGCGCGGCGTCGGCCGTGGCGCGGGCGAACTCGTCGACGGGACGCTCCGGTTCGGAGCGGTGGATCAGGATGACGCCCTCGATCAGCCCGAAGACGAGGTCGGTCCGCAGCTCCAGCTCCCCCTTGGCGAGCCCCCCGCCGACGGCCGTCGCGGCGATCAACTGCCGGTAGGCGTCCTTGAGTTCGGAGCGCACGGCATGGAACCCGGCGAACCGCTCGGTGCGCACCTCGGGCAGCAGGTAGAGCGCGCCAAGGTTGTGCGGTCCGGTGCACAGCAGCTCCACGTCGGCCCGGCACAGCGCCCGCAGCCGCTCCTCGGCCGGCGTCACGTCGTCGGCGAGCAGTTCCCGCGCGCAGTCCAGCGACGGAGTGACGGTGGACTCCAGCAGCTCGGCGAGGAGTTCCTCCTTGCCGGAGACGTAGTGGTACATCGACGCCTGCCGCATGCCCGCCCGCTCGGCGACCGCCCGGGTGGTGGTGGCCGCGTAGCCGATGGTGGTGAACAACTCGGCTGCGGCCACGAGCAGTTCGGCTCGCGGATCCAGGCCGCTGTCAGGCCGCTGCGCCGCCCGCGGCCGGCCGACCCGGCGGCCACTGCTCGTCCCCATGCGTTCGATCCTCGCACACGGCACCGCACGACGATCACCACCAGGCCCGGCGGCCGGGCCGCGCTCCCCCGGTGAGCCCTCGGTAACCGGGCCGGAACGCCACGGCAACGCCACGGACCCCACTCACCCCTAATTTCTGTCGGGCGACAGAAACACCGCCGAGCCCACGGAACCGGAGGTCAGCGATGGCGACAGCGACCACGTACGGAGCCCGGGCGCATGCCCGCGCCCAGGAGGGCACCCGCGCCGAGGCCATGCCCGTCGTACCGGCCGCGGACTGGCCGGACCCGCCCTGCGAGGCGGGCCACCTGGTCTGGGCCGAGACGGTGGCGGGCGGCAACTACACGCACCGCGTCCTGGCCCGCGGCACCGAGCTGCGCCTGACCGACCCGCACGGCGACGCCTGCGCGCACCTCCTGCTGTATGTCGCCGACCGCCCCTGGGAGCGGCTGAACGTCGCCGACACGGTCAAGGTCCAGTGGAACGCCTACCTCGGCGAGGGCGTGCTGCTCCTCTCCGACCAGGGCCGGGTCCTCGCCTCCGTCGTCGCCGACACCTCCGGCCGCCACGACGCGCTGTGCGGCACCTCCACCCTGGTCCGCAACACCGGCCGCTACGGCGACGGCACCCCGCAGTCGCCCTCCCCCGCCGGCCGCGAGCTGTTCAAGCTGGCGGCGGCGAAGCACGGCCTGGAACCGCGCGACCTGCCGCCGTCCCTGTCGTTCTTCCAGGGCGTGGAGGTGCGCGAGGACGGCACGCTGGACTTCACCGGCTCGGCCGGCCCCGGCGGCAGCGTCACGCTCCGCGCCGAGCAGGACCTGACCGTACTGATCGCGAACGTCCCGCACCCGGCCGATCCGCGCCCCGACTACGTCAGCACCGCGCTGGAGGTCCTGGCCTGGCGCGCCGCCCCGACCCCGCCCGGCGACCCGCTCTGGGACGCCACCCCAGAGGGCCGCCGCGCCTTCCTGAACACCGCCGAATTCCTCGCCGCGAGGGGGCTCGCATGACCACGGGGACCATCGTCCCGGCCCGCGCCGCCTGGTCCGCCGTCATCCGCGACGGCGAGACCCTGACCATCACCGACCTGCACGGCAACCAGGCCGTCGACTTCCTCGTCTACGACGCCCACGACACGGCGGTCCGCTACAGCGCCCCCGACACCGTCCACGCCCAGGGCTCCCTCTTCCTCACCACCGGCAGCGTGCTGCTCTCCAACGAGCACACCCCCCTGATGACCGTGGTCGCCGACGAGGTGGGCCGGCACGACACGGTCGGCGGCGCCTGCTCCAAGGAGTCCAACACCCTGCGCTACGGCCACCACACCTGGTCGCAGCACGCCTGCGTGGACAACTTCCTCGCGGAGGGCGCCAAGCACGGCCTCGGCAAGCGCGACCTGGTCTCCAACATCAACTGGTACATGAACGTACCGGTCGAGCAGGACGGCACCCTCGGCATCGTCGACGGCCTCTCGGCCCCCGGCCTGAAGCTGACGCTGCGGGCCGAACGGGACGTCCTCGTCCTGGTCTCCAACTGCCCGCAGATCAACAACCCGTGCAACGGCTTCGAACCGACAGCGGTGCAGATGACGATCGGGGCCGCCGGATGAGCTTCGACACCCTGCTGGTCGCCAACCGGGGCGAGATCGCCGTCCGTGTCATCCGCACCGCCCGTGAACTGGGCCTGCGCACGGTCGCCGTCTACTCCGACCCCGACCGCTCGGCCCCCCATGTCCGCCTCGCCGACGAGGCGGTACGGCTCGGCCCGGCCCCGGCCAAGGAGTCCTACCTCGACGCCGACCTGGTCCTGAAGGCCGCCAAGGACACCGGCGCCGGCGCGATCCACCCCGGGTACGGCTTCCTGTCCGAGGACGCCGATTTCGCCCGGCGCTGCGAGGAGGCCGGGATCGTGTTCGTCGGCCCGACCCCGGAGCAACTGGAACTGTTCGGCGCCAAGCACACGGCACGGGCGGCGGCCGAGGCGGCCGGAGTGGCCCTCGCACCGGGAACGGGGCTCCTCGCCGACCTGCCCGAGGCGCTCCGTGCGGCCTCCGCCGTCGGCTATCCCGTGATGCTCAAGGCCACCGGCGGCGGTGGCGGCATCGGTATGTCGGCATGTCGGTCGGCTGCCGAACTGACCGACGCCTGGGACCGCGTCCAGCGCGTGGCCGCCGCCTCCTTCTCCTCCGCCGGGGTCTTCCTGGAACGCCTGGTGGAGCACGCCCGCCATGTCGAGGTCCAGATCTTCGGCGACGGCGCGGGCAAGGTCGTCACCTTCGGCGACCGGGACTGTTCGCTGCAGCGCCGCAACCAGAAGGTGGTCGAGGAGGCCCCGGCCCCCGGCCTGCCGGACCGGGTACGCGCACAACTCGCCGCCTCCGCACGCGACCTGTGCGCGGCCGTGGGCTACCGCTCCGCGGGCACCGTCGAGTTCGTGTACGACGCGGCACGCGAGGAGGCCTACTTCCTGGAGGTCAACACCCGGCTCCAGGTGGAACATCCGGTCACCGAGGAGATCTACGGCGTCGACCTGGTCGCCTGGATGCTGCGCCTGGCGAGGGGCGAGTCCGACGTCGTCCGGGAGCCGGGCGAACCGCGAGGGCACGCCGTCGAGGCCCGCGTCTACGCCGAGGACCCCTCCCGTGACCATCGGCCCAGCGCCGGCCTGCTGACCCGGGTGGAGTTCCCGCCGGGGGTGCGCGTCGACGGCTGGGTGGAGACCGGCACCGAGGTGACGACGTCGTACGACCCGATGCTCGCGAAGGTCATCGCCCACGGCCCCGACCGCGACCGGGCGCTGCGCGCCCTCGACGAGGCGCTGGCCCGCACCCGTGTCGACGGCATCGAGACCAACCTGGGCCTGGTCCGCGCCGCGCTCACCGAACCGGCCTCCCGGGCCGCCGCCCACTCGACGGCGACCCTCGCCACGGTCACCGACCCGACCCCCCGGATCGAGGTCGTCGCCGCCGGCACGCTCACCACGGTCCAGGACTGGCCGGGCCGCACCGGCTACTGGCAGGTCGGGGTGCCCCCGTGCGGCCCGATGGACGACCGCTCCTTCCGGCTCGGCAACCGCGCGCTGGGCAACCCGGAGGGCGCGCCCGGCCTCGAATGCACCCTCCAGGGCCCGTCCCTGCGCTTCACGCACACCACGACCGTCTGCGTGACCGGCGCCCCGGCCCCGGTGACACTGGACGGCGCCCCGGTCGCGCAGTGGGAACCGGTGACCGTACCGGCGGGCGGGCTGCTGGAGATCGGCGCCCCCTCCGCACACGGGCTGCGCACCTACGTCCTCTTCGCGGGCGGCGGCCTGGACGTGCCCGCCTTCCTGGGCAGCGCGAGCACCTTCACGCTGGGCCGGTTCGGCGGCCACGGCGGCCGGGCGCTGCGCACGGGTGACGTCCTGCACGGCGGCGCCGTCACGGACGGCGTGCCCGTCGCCGAGCGCCCGTCCTTCGCCGCCGTCTGGCACATCGGGGCCGTCGAAGGCCCCCATGCCGCACCGGAGTTCTTCACCGAGGACGACATCCGGGACTTCTACGCGGCCGAGTGGAAGGTGCACTTCAACTCGGCGCGCACCGGGGTCCGGCTGGTCGGCCCCAAGCCGCGCTGGGCCCGCACCGACGGCGGCGAGGCGGGCCTGCACCCGTCCAACATCCACGACACCCCCTACTCGGTCGGCGCCGTCGACTACACCGGCGACATGCCGGTCCTGCTCGGCCCCGACGGCCCCTCCCTCGGCGGGTTCGTGTGCCCGGCGACCGTCCTGAGCGGCGACCGCTGGAAACTGGGCCAGCTCCGGCCCGGCGACACGGTCCGCTTCGCCCCGGTCGACGTGACCGGAGCGCCCCGCCCGGAGATCCTCGACGGCGGTGTCCTGGCCCGCGACGGGGACGTGACCTACCGGCGCAGCGGCGACGACAACCTGCTGGTCGAGTTCGGCCCGATGCAGCTGGACCTGGCCCTGCGGATGCGCGTCCACGCGCTGATGGAGGCGGTGACGGCGGCGGACCTGCCCGGGGTCACGGACCTCACCCCGGGGATCCGCTCGCTCCAGATCCGGACCGACCCGAGCCTGCTCACCCAGGCCGAACTCCTCACCGGCGTCAGGGAGATCGTCCGGGGACTGCCGCCCACCGGCGAACTGGTGGTGCCCTCCCGCACGGTCCACCTCCCCCTCTCCTGGGACGACCCGGCGACCCGCGAGGCGATCGCCCGCTACATGGCGGGCGTCCGCGACGACGCCCCCTGGTGTCCGTGGAACATCGAGTTCATCCGCCGGATCAACGGCCTGGACTCGGTCGAGGACGTCTATCGCACGGTCTTCGACGCCGAGTACCTGGTCCTGGGCCTGGGCGACGTGTACCTGGGTGCCCCGGTCGCCACCCCCCTGGACCCGCGCCACCGCCTGGTCACCACGAAGTACAACCCGGCCCGCACCTGGACCGCCGAGAACTCCGTCGGCATCGGCGGCGCCTACCTGTGCGTCTACGGCATGGAGGGCCCGGGCGGCTACCAGTTCGTGGGCCGTACCACCCAGGTGTGGTCGGGCTGGCAGCAGCGCGGGGCGTTCCAGCCCGGCTCGCCGTGGCTGCTGCGCTTCTTCGACCGGATCAGGTGGTATCCGGTCTCCGCCGACGAACTCCTCGACCTGCGGGCCGACATCACCTCCGGCAGGTTCGTGCCACGCATCGAGGAGGGGACGTTCTCGCTGGCGTCCTACCAGGAGTTCCTCTCCGAACACGCCGACGCCATCGGGGACTTCAGGGCACGCCAGCGGCAGGCCTTCGGCGCGGAGCGGGACGCCTGGGAGGCGGCCGGGGAGTTCGCGCGGGCTCAGGCGGCGACGGCACCCGCGTCCACCGCGCCGGCCGAGGTGTCCGTCCCGCCGGGCGGTCGACTGATAGAGGCCGAATTCGCCGCCTCCGTATGGCAGTTGAACGTGGCACCCGGCGAGGAGGTGACCACCGGCCAGACCCTCCTGGCCCTGGAGGCGATGAAGATGGAGTCCAGGGTGCACGCCCCGATGGCCGGCGTGGTGACGGAGATCCTGGCCAGGCCCGGCGACCAGGTGGAGGCGGGGACGGCGCTGCTCGTCCTGGCGCCGACCGCGAACTGACCGACAGGAGCAACAGACCATGTCCAGCACCGTCTCCCGGGTCCGTGCCGCCTACGCGCGCATCGAAGCGGTCGACCGCCCCGAGATCTGGATCGACCTGCGCCCACGGGAGGAGACCGAGGCGCAGGCCCGGGCGATCGACGAGCGGGTGGCCGCGGGTGAGCGCCTCCCCCTCGCCGGGCGCCTGTTCGCCGCCAAGGGCAACATCGACGTACTGGGACTGCCGACGACGGCGGGCTGCCCGGCGTACGCCTACGAGCCGGAGGCCGACGCCCCGGTGGTGGCCCGCCTGCGCGCGGCCGGCGCGCTCGTGCTCGGCACGACCAACCTCGACCAGTTCGCGACCGGCCTGGTCGGCACCCGCTCCCCCTACGGCGCGGTCCGCAACGCCGTCGACCCGACCCGGATCAGCGGCGGCTCCAGCTCGGGCTCGGCGGTGGCGGTGGCCCTCGGGATCGTCGACTTCGCGCTCGGCACGGACACGGCGGGGTCGGGCCGGATCCCGGCCGCCTTCAACGGCATCGTCGGCCTGAAGCCCACCCGTGGCCTGGTACCCACCACCGGGGTGGTCCCGGCCTGCGCCTCCATCGACTGCGTGACGGTGTTCGCCCGCACGCTCCTGGAGGCCGAGCAGGCGCTGTCCTACCTGGCGGCCCCGCCGGAGCGCGTGCTGCCGCCGCTTCCCCAGCGGGCCCCGGGACCCTGGCGGATCGCGGTCCCGCCGCTCTCCCAGCTCGGCGAACTGGACGAGGGCTGGGCGGAGGCGTACGAGGAAGCGGTCGCGCGTCTCGCCGCCTCGGGCGCCTCGGTCCGCCCGCTCGACCTGGCCCCCTTCACCGAGGCGGCGGCGATGCTCTACGAGGGCGCGTTCGTGGCGGAGCGCTACACGGCGGTGGGTCCCTTCATCGACAAGCAGCTCTCCTCCGGCGGCGAAGGCCTCGACCCCACGGTGAGCGGCATCATCACCCGGGCCCGCGACCTCCCGGCGCACCGGCTCTTCACCGACCAGGACCGCCTGTCCACCCTGCGGGTCCGCGCCCTGGCCGAGCTCTCCGACGCGGACGCCCTGCTGCTCCCCACGGCCCCAGGCCACCCCACCCTGGCCGAGGTGGCGGCCGACCCGCTGGGCGCCAACGCCCGCCTGGGCCGCTTCACCAACTCCACGAACCTCTTCGACCTGGCAGCGGTCGCGGTACCGGCGGGAGAGGTGAACGGTCTGCCGTTCGGCGTGATGCTGATCGGCCCCGCCTTCACGGACGACCGCCTGGCCACCATCGCCCGCGCCCTGGAGCCGCGGGTGAGCCTGGCGGTGGTGGGCGCCCACCTGACCGGCCAGCCCCTGAACCCCCAGCTCCTGGCACTGGGCGCGGTACTGGACCGCACGACGACCACAGCACCGACGTACCGCTTCTACGCCCTGCCGACGACGCCGCCGAAGCCCGGCCTGGTGCGGGTGCCCGAGGAAGGTGCCGCGATCGAGACGGAGATCTGGCACCTACCGGCTGAGGGCCTGGGCCGCCTGCTGGCAGCGCTCCCCCGCCCGATGGCCCTGGGCAGCGTGGAGCTGGCGGATGGCAGCCGGGTCCCCGGCTTCCTGTGCGAACCGAGCGCGCTGGCAGACGCCGAGGACATCACGCACCACGGAGGCTGGCGAGCCTTCTTGGAAGAGGGCTGACAGGCGCGCCCCTCCAGGGGCGCGGGGAACTGCGCGACCAGCCCCCACGCGCCCGCGCCCGTCACCCCACCGACGAGTAGGCCACAACCCCCCGCAGCACCAGATCGACCGCCTTCCGCGCAGTCTTCGTCACAGTCGACCCCTCCACCGGAGCCGCCGCGGCGATCTGCCCGAGCACGTCGATCACCTGCTTGCACCACCGCACGAAGTCCCCGGCCGGCATCTCCGCCTCCCGCAGCACCTCGTCCAGCCCCGTCCCCGAGGCCCACATGTACACGGCCCAGGCGAAGCCGAGGTCCGGTTCCCGCTGCCCGACACCTTCGGTCTGGGTGATCCGGAACTCCTCCTCCAGCGCGTCCAGCCGTCCCCAGATCCGCACCATCTCGCCGAGCGCGGCCTTGGCGTTCCCGGAGGGCAGCTTCGGGGCCATCGCGTCGTCCCCGACACGCGCCTCGTAGACCAGCGCCGAGACGCACGCGGCCAGTTCGGCGGGACCGAGCCCTTCCCAGACCCCGGCCCGCAGGCATTCGCTGGCGAGCAGGTCGAGTTCGCCGTACAGCCGGGCCAGCCGCTTCCCGTGTTCGGTGACCTCGTCGCCGCGCAGGTAGTCCAGCTCGGTCAGCAGCGCCACGATCCGGTCGAAGGTGCGGGCGATGGTGTTGGTCCGGCCCTCGATCCGCCGCTCCAGCTGCGAGGTGTCCCGCATCAGCCGGTGGTACCGCTCGGCCCAACGGGCGTGGTCCTCCCGTTCGTTGCAGCCGTGGCAGGGGTGCGCCCGGATCGCGGTCCGCAGCCGTGCGATCTCACGGTCGTCGGCGGCCTGCGACCGCTTCTTGCGGGCCCGGTCCGGCGGAATGTGCCCGGCCTTGGTGCGCAGCGCCGACGCGAGATCCCGACGGGACTGCGGGGAGCGGGGGTTGAAGGACTTCGGGATCCGCATCCGCTCCAACGCCTCGACCGGCACCGGGAAGTCCATCGCCGCCAGCCGCTTGACCTGCCGTTCGGCGGTCAGCACCAGCGGCCGCGGCCCGTCGTGGTGCTCGAAGCCACGGTGGCCGTTGGACCGCCCGGCGGGCAGCCCGGGGTCAAGGACCAGCGCGAGCCCGGCGTACTTGCCCGTCGGCACGTGGATGACATCGCCCGGCTTGAGCTTCTCCAGTGCCACCGCCGCCTCGGCCCGCCGCTCGACCGCGCCCTGCCGGACGAGTTCGGTCTCCCGGTCCTTCAGCTCGCGCCGCAGCCGCGCGTACTCCTCGAAGTCGCCGAGGTGGCAGGTCATGGACTCCTTGTAGCCTTCGAGCCCTTCCTCGTTGCGCTGCACCTGACGGGAGATGCCGACGACCGACTTGTCGGCCTGGAACTGCGCGAACGAGGTCTCCAGGAGCTCTCGCGACCGGTGCCGCCCGAACTGCTCGACCAGGTTGACCGCCATGTTGTACGACGGCTTGAAGCTGGAGCGCAGCGGATAGGTGCGGGTACCGGCGAGCCCCGCGAGGTGCTCGGGGCTGAACCCCCGCTGCCACAGCACCACGGCGTGACCCTCGATGTCGATGCCGCGCCGGCCCGCGCGGCCGGTCAGCTGGGTGTACTCACCGGGGGTGATGTCGGCGTGCTGCTCGCCGTTCCACTTGACGAGCTTCTCCAACACCACCGAGCGCGCGGGCATGTTGATGCCGAGCGCGAGGGTCTCGGTGGCGAACACGGCCTTCACCAGGCCGCGTACGAAGAGTTCCTCGACGACTTCCTTGAAGGTCGGGAGCATGCCCGCGTGGTGGGCGGCGATACCGCGCTCCAGGCCCTCCAGCCATTCGTAGTAGCCGAGGACGTGCAGGTCCTCGCGCGGGATCGACGAGGTGCGTTGCTCGACGAGGGTGCGCACCTGTTCGCGCGCTTCGTCGTCGTTGAGCCGCAGGCCCGCGTACAGGCACTGCTGGACGGCGGCTTCGCAGGCGGCGCGGCTGAAGATGAAGGTGATGGCGGGCAGCAGGCCCTCGGCGTCGAGCCGTTCGATGACCTCGGGGCGTCCCGGTGTCCAGACCCGGGACCGCTGCCGGCGCTCGCGCTCCCGGTCGGCCTCGCGCATGGCACGCCCGCGCCTGCGGTCCTGGTAGGAGGGTCTGCTCGCCTCCATCCGGGCCAGCCGGGTGAGGTCGGGGTTGACGGCCTTCTTCTGGCCCTCGCCCTCCTCGAACAGGTCGTACATCCGGCGCCCGGCGAGCACGTGCTGGAACAGCGGGACGGGCCGGTGTTCGGAGACGATGACCTCGGTGTCGCCGCGGACGGTGTCGAGCCAGTCGCCGAACTCCTCGGCGTTGGACACGGTCGCCGACAGGGACACCAGGGTCACGGACTCCTGCAGGTGGATGATCACCTCTTCCCAGACGGCGCCGCGGAAGCGGTCCGAGAGGTAGTGCACCTCGTCCATGACCACGTAGCCGAGGCCGAGCAGGGTCTGGGAGCCCGCGTACAGCATGTTCCGCAGCACCTCGGTGGTCATCACGACCACGGGGGCGTCGGAGTTGACGCTGTTGTCACCGGTGAGCAGGCCGACCTGGTCCGCGCCGTAGCGGCGGCACAGGTCGGCGTACTTCTGGTTCGACAGCGCCTTGATGGGTGTCGTGTAGAAGCACTTCTTGCCCTGCTCCAGGGCGAGGTGGACGGCGAACTCGCCGACGATCGTCTTGCCGGAGCCGGTGGGGGCGGCCACCAGTACGCCCTTCCCGGCTTCGAGCGCCTGACAGGCCTCGATCTGGAAGGGGTCGAGGCCGAATTCGTACATCTCGCGGAAAGACGCGAGCGCGGTGGCCTGCTCGGCGGCCCGCCTGCGGGCCGCCGCATACCGCTCGGCCGGTGAGAGGTCCTCTGTCATCGTGCTTTCGAGCGTACCGGTCCCCACTGACAACAGGACGATCATTATCCGGAACATGGGACGACGGACGACAAAGAGGTGGGGGCGGCGCGGGGGGGGGGGCCCGCCCCCGGCCCGGGCGGCGACCCCGCAGGCGGCCAGGGAGCAGAGGCTCACAACCCCGCGGGGGTGGGGGC